>NZ_JBFRHF010000009.1:0-254322 GCF_052115705.1 Inquilinus sp. 2KB_23
GGCCGTACACGAGCGCGATCAACTGTGTCTTGCTCGGCAAGCTGCGCACCCGGAAATCGGCGCCATGCTGCTCGACCAGCCCCTCGAAGCCGGCCCAAGGAACGTGCTTCAGAAGATCGTGGAACACGCTATTCTTGTGCTGCATGGCGTTGCCCTTTGCTGTCCCGAAACGTTGCCAGACGTTCGAGATCCAGCAGAATCAACGCCATGCACCTTGTCCACAAAACTCAACCGGACACTCGTGGGTCAAGCCCGAGGATGACAATAGAGTGGCGGCGCAGCCCCGAATGGTCCTGGGACGAGAACTGCCCTTCGTTCTCGTTTCGTGCTATACAGGCGGAATGACCGCAGACAGGGCATGACGTGGACTGGCGCGACGACGGCATCGTCCTGACCGTCCGCCCGCATGGCGAGACGGCGCTGATCACCGGGCTGCTGACCCGCGAGCACGGCCGCCATCTCGGCATCATCCACGGCCAGCGCCGCCGGGCCGGGCTGCCGCCGGGCACGCTGGTGGCGGCGCAGTGGCGCGGCCGGCTGGCCGACCATCTCGGCACCTTCACGCTGGAGGTCGACCGCACCCCGGCCGCGGCGATCATGGACGAGCCGCTGCGGCTCTTGGCCCTGGTCTCGGCCTGCGCCGTGCTCGACACCGCCCTGGCCGAGCGCCAGCCGCTGCCTGATGTCTTCGACGGCACCCTGGCCTTCCTGGAGACCCTGCCGACGCCGCATTGGGATGCCGCCTATGTCCAGTGGGAGATCGGGCTGCTCGGCGCGCTGGGCTTCGGCCTCGACGTCTCGCGCTGCGCCGTGACCGGCGACAACGACCATCTCGCCTTCATCAGCCCGCGGACGGGCAGGGCGGTCTCGCTCTCCGCCGCCGCGCCCTACCGCGACCGCCTGCTGCCGCTGCCCGGATTCCTGACCGGGCGCGAGCCGGCGACGCCGAAATCGGTGGTCGAGGGGCTGGCCCTGGCCGGGCATTTCGTCGAGCGC
Organism: Inquilinus sp. 2KB_23; assembly: GCF_052115705.1. NCBI lineage: Bacteria > Pseudomonadati > Pseudomonadota > Alphaproteobacteria > Rhodospirillales > Rhodospirillaceae > Inquilinus > Inquilinus sp. 2KB_23. The sequence continues at coordinate 997 of NZ_JBFRHF010000009.1, forward strand.
CACCTGTTCGCCCAGGCCGGCAAGCCCCAGCCCGAGGCGCGGACGCGATTTGTCGAGGCGTACCGCCGAACTGCGCTTCGATCGGCCGCTGCGATCGGCTAGACTGACGGGGTCATGACCAGCACGCCCTCCAAAGACCCTTCGGCCGAAACCATCCAGCCGGTGCCGCTGCACGAAGCGCTCGGCACCCGCTATCTCAACTACGCGCTGTCGACGATCACGTCGCGGTCGCTGCCGGACCTGCGCGACGGGCTGAAGCCGGTACATCGCCGGCTGCTCTACGCCATGCGCCAGCTGCGCCTGGCCTCGACCACGCCGCCGAAGAAATCGGCCCGCGTGGTCGGCGACGTCATCGGCCAATACCACCCGCATGGCGACAGTTCGATCTACGATGCGCTGGTGCGCATGGCGCAGGATTTCGCCCAGCGCTATCCGCTGGTCGACGGCCAGGGCAATTTCGGCAATATCGACGGCGATAACGCCGCGGCGATGCGGTACACCGAGGCTAGGCTGACCGCCGTGGCCGAGGCGCTGCTGGAGGGCATCGACGAGGACGCGGTCGATTTCCGCGAGACCTATGACGGCGAGGGGCGGGAGCCGGTGGTGCTGCCCGCCGCCTTCCCCAACCTGCTGGCCAATGGCAGCCAGGGCATCGCGGTCGGCATGGCGACCTCGATCCCACCGCACAATGTCGGCGAGATCTGCGACGCACTGCAGCTGCTGATCAAGCGCCCCGCTGCCACGGTCGACGACCTGCTGACCATGGTGGCCGGGCCGGACTTCCCGACGGGCGGCGAGCTGGTCGAATCCGCCGCCGCGATCCGCGAGGCCTACGCCACCGGCCGCGGCGCCTTCCGCGTCCGGGCGCGCTGGGAGATCGAGAAGCTGCCGCTCGGCCTGTTCCAGATCGTGGTCACCGAGATCCCGTACCAGGTGCAGAAGTCGCGGCTGATCGAGAAGCTGGCCGACATCGTCACCGCGAAGAAGCTGTCGACGCTGGAGGATGTGCGCGACGAATCGGCCGAGGATGTCCGCATCATCCTGGTGCCGAAGAGCCGCAACGTCGAAGCTGACATGCTGATGGAGCAGCTGTTCCGGCTGACCGAGCTGGAAACCCGCTTCAGCCTGAACATGAACGTGCTGGACGCCACCAACGTCCCGCGGGTGATGGGGCTGAAGGATGTCTGCCAGGGCTTCCTCGACCACCGCTACGAGGTGCTGGAGCGGCGGACCCGCTACCGCCTCGGCAAGATCGAGCGGCGGCTGGAGATCCTCGGCGGCTACCTGATCGTCTTCCTCGATCTCGACGAGGTGATCCGCATCATCCGCGAGGAGGATGAGCCGCGATCGGCGCTGATGGCGCATTTCAAGCTGACCGAGGTCCAGGCCGATGCCATCCTCGACATGCGGCTGCGGTCCCTGCGCAAGCTCGAGGAGATGGAGATCCGGCGCGAGTTCGACGGGCTGTCGGCCGAGCGCGACGCCGCCGAGGCGCTGCTGGCGGACGAGGGCAAGCGCTGGAAGGCGATCGGCGCCGAGATCGCGCTGATCAAGAAGCGCTTCGGCCCGGACACCGAGCTCGGCCGCCGCCGCACCAAGATCGGCGACCCGCCCTCGGCCGTGGTGGTCTCGCTGGAGCCGCAGATCGAGCGCGAGCCGCTGACCGTGTTCCTGTCGGACAAGGGCTGGATCCGGGCGCTGCGCGGCCACGGCCTGGAACTGGCCGAGATCAAGTACAAGGACGGCGACGGCGAAGGCTTCGTGCTGCAGGCCGAGACCACCGACAAGATCCTGCTGTTCGGCAGCGACGGCCGCTTCCACACCCTGGCGGCCGACAAGCTGCCGCGCGGCCGCGGCTTCGGCGAGCCGGTGCGCATGATGGTCGATCTCGGCAACGACACCGACATCATCGCGCTGCTGGCCCATGTGCCGGGCCGCAAGCTGGTGGTGGCGTCGACCGACGGCCGCGGCTTCGTGGTGCCGGAAAGCGACGTGATCGCCCAGACCCGGGCCGGCAAGCAGGTGCTGAACCTGAACGACGGCGCCAAGGCCGCGGTCTGCCGGCCGGTCACCGGCGACACCGTCGCGGTGGTCGGCACCAACCGGCGCCTGCTGTGCTTCCCGCTGTCCGAGCTGCCGGAGATGGGGCGCGGCAAGGGCGTGACGCTGCAGAAGTACCATGGCGCCGCGCTGTCGGACCTGACCCTGTTCAAGCGCGAGGATGGGCTGAGCTGGCAGATGGGCGGCGGCCGCACCCGGACCGAGCCGGAGATCCCGATCACCGCCCGCGGCCGCAGCGGCAACCTGCCGCCGCGCGGCTTCCCGCAGACCAACAAGTTTTCGTGACCACTGACCGACCCCTCCCGCCTGTCATTGCCCGGCTTGACCGGGCAATCCAGGGGCCGTCGAGAGCCGCTCTGGCCGCCCCTGGATGCCACGGTCGAGCCGTGGCATGACAATCGTTGGAGCGAGGATGCGTAGAATTCAGACAGACAAGACAGCCGGAGCCCCGACATGACCACCCGCACCCTTCCCCTGATGCTGTCCGTCTGGCGCGCCGAGAGCAGTGATGCCGGCCGGGTCCGCGCCGTCGTGCTGGTGCTGCTGGGGTCGGCCCTGATGGCGCTGTCGGCCAAGATCCAGGTGCCGTTCGTGCCGGTGCCGATGACCATGCAGACCGGCGTCGTGCTGCTGCTCGGCGGCGCCTATGGCTGGCGCCTCGGCGGGCTCACCATGCTGGCCTATCTGGCCGAAGGCCTGGCTGGGCTGCCGGTCTTCGCCGGCGTCCTCGCCGGCCCGGCCTATGTGGCGGGGCCGACCGGCGGCTATCTCGTCGGCTTCGTGCTCTCGGCCGCCCTGATGGGCTTGGCGGTGGAGCGCGGCTGGACCCGCGGGCTGCTCGGCATGGCCGCGGCGCTGACCCTGGCCACGCTGGTGCCCTTCGTCACCGGCGTGGCCTGGCTGGCGATGCTGATCGGCCCGGCGGCGGCGATCGCCAACGGCTTCATGCCCTTCATCCCTGCGGCGATCCTGAAGGGCGCGCTGGCCGGGATGCTCCTGGCAACCCTGGGCGGGATCGCCCGCCGGCGCGGGGCCTGAGCGCAAAAGGCGCGGCGGCGCAGAAGCGCCGTTGCGTCACGCGCCTGAGTTTCATTAGATGAGATCGACGCCGCGGCGCGAACCAAACGTCGCGGCGAATCACCGATCCACGGTCAATCGTTGCGAAACAGGGGGAGAATCCGAGACATGAAGCGGCGGAATTTCATCGCGACCGCGGGCGTCGGCCTGGCGGCCGTGCCGTTGGCAGCGCCGGCGATCGCGCAGGAGCGGCCCGAGATCAAGTGGCGCCTGGCCTCCAGCTTCCCCAAATCGCTCGACACCATCTATGGCGGCGCCGAAGTCATGTCGAAGACGCTGTCGGACCTGACCGACGGCAAGTTCCAGATCCAGGTGTTCCCGTCGGGTGAGCTGGTGCCGGGCCTGCAGGCCCTGGACGCGGCGCAGAACGGCACGGTCGAGGCGGCCCACACCGTCGCCTACTACTATGTCGGCAAGGACCCGACCTTCGCCATCGGCTCGTCGATCCCGTTCGGCCTGAACGCCCGCCAGCAGAACGCCTGGCTGTACCATGGCGGCGGCAACGACCTGCTGAACACCTTCTTCGCCAATTACGGCGTGGTCGGCTTCCCCGGCGGCAACACCGGCACCCAGATGGGCGGCTGGTTCCGCAACGAGGTCAAGTCGCTGGCCGACCTCAAGGGCCTGAAGATGCGCATCGCCGGCCTGGCCGGCAAGGTGGTCGAGCGCATCGGCGTGGTGCCGCAGCAGATCGCCGGCGGCGACATCTACCCGGCGCTGGAGCGGGGCACGATCGACGCGACCGAATGGGTCGGGCCCTATGACGACGAGAAGCTGGGCTTCTACCAGGTCGCCAAGTTCTACTACTACCCCGCCTTCTGGGAAGGCGGCCCGACCGTGCATTTCCTGTTCAACAAGGAGAAGCACGAGGCGTTGCCCGACGCCTACAAGAAGGCGCTGGCCGTGGCCACCGAGATCGCCAACTTCAACATGCTGGCGCTGTACGACGTGAAGAACATCACGGCGATCCGCAGCCTGGTCGGCAAGGGCGTGCAGTTGAAGCCGCTGCCCCGCGACGTGCTCGACGCCGCCTATGTCGAATCGTTCAAGCTCTACGACGAGCTTTCGGCCTCGAACGCCAACTGGAAGGCGATCTACGAGCCGTGGAAGCAGTTCCGCACCGAGGCCTATCAGTGGTTCCGGGTCGCGGAATACACCTATGACAGCTACGTCTACGCCCAGCAGGCCGCCGGCAAGTAGCGGGCTGCCCTGAACCGACCGGGCCGGTCCTCTTTCGGGGGCCGGCCCTTTTCTTTGCTCACTTGAAGCTGGGCGCGGGCAGGGGATCGCCGGGCTGCGCCGCCGGGGCGGGCGGTTGGCTGCCAGGGGCGGGGGCGCCGAAATCCGGGGGCGGCGGCGTGCCGAAATCGGGCGTCGCCGGGGCGCCGAACGGGTTGCTGTCGCCGGCCCCGGGCATCGGCACGTTGATGTTGATGCTGTTCGGATCGACATCGATCCGGCCCGATTTGTAGTGGGTCACCAACCCGGGGAAGCCGATCACGATCGCGACCATCACGATCTGGATCAGGACGAAGGGGATCGCGCCGAGATAGATCTGCCCGGTGGTCACCGGCGCGATCGTCCTTCCGGTGATCTTGTCCCGGTAAGCCCGGGTCGGTGCCACCGAGCGCAGGTAGAACAGCGAGAAGCCGAAGGGCGGGTGCATGAAGGACGTCTGCATGTTGACCGCCAGCAGCACGCCGAACCAGACCAGGTCGATTCCAAGGCTGCTCGCCACCGGCGCCAGCAGCGGCACGATGATGAAGGCCAGCTCGAAATAGTCGAGGAAGAAGGCCAGCACGAAGACGATGATGTTGGCGATGACCAGGAAGCCGATGACGCCGCCTGGCACCGAGGTCAGCAGGTGCTCGACCCAGACATGGCCGTTGACGCCGTAGAAGGTCAGCGAGAAGACGCGGGCGCCGAGCAGGATGAAGATGACGAAGGCGGTGAGCTTGGTGGTAGTGTCCAGCGCCTGCTTGACCATGGTCAGGTTGAGCCGCCGGTTGATCGCGGCCAGGATCAGCGATCCGGCCGCACCCATGGCGCCGCCCTCGGTCGGCGTGGCGATGCCGAGGAAGATGGTGCCGAGCACCAGGAAAATCAGCACCAGCGGCGGCACCAGGGAGGTCACCACCTTGGCCGCAAGGGCCAAGCCCCGCAGCGATCGCGCCTCCAGCGGCAGGGCGGGGGCGGTCTTCGGCCGGATGAACGTCATCAGCAGGACATACAGGGTGTAGAGACCGGTCAGGATCAGCCCGGGCAGCACCGCACCTTCGTACATGTCGCCGACCGAGCGGCCGAGCTGGTCGGCCATGATGATCAGGACCAGGCTGGGCGGGATGATCTGCGCCAGCGTGCCGGAGGCGGCGATGACGCCGGCGGCCAGCGACCGGTCGTAGCCGTAGCGCATCATGATCGGCAGCGAGATCAGCCCCATCGAGATCACCGAGGCGGCGACCACGCCGGTGGTGGCGGCCAGCAGGGCGCCGACGAAGATCACGGCATAGGCCAGGCCGCCGCGCACCGGACCGAACAGCTGGCCGATGGTGTCGAGCAGGTCCTCCGCCATGCCGCTGCGTTCGAGGATCAGTCCCATGAAGGTGAAGAAGGGGACGGCCAGCAGCGTCTCGTTCGACATCTGGCCGAAGAACCGGTCCGGGATCGCCCCGAACAGGCTGACCGGCAGCAGGCCCAGTTCGATGCCGAGCAGGCCGTAGCCGAAGCCGACCGCGGCGAGGGAGAAGGCCACGGGGTAACCGAGCAGCAGCACGATCACCAGCGAGGCGAACATGATCGGCGCCATGTTCTCGATCAGGAACTGCGTCATGCGGACGGACCTTCAGATTCGGGTGGCCGGCTCAAAGGGGGTCGGCTTCGTGGCCGTGCGCTTCGACGATGTCGGGGATCCGGCCCGACAGGATGGCGATCCGCTTGACGAGTTCCGATAGGCCCTGCAGCCCCAGCAGCAGGAAGCCGGCCGGGATCAGGGCCCAGACCGGCCAGAGAATCAGGCCGTTGGCGTTGCCGGAGATTTCGCCGCTGACGTATTTGTCGACCATCACCGGCCAGGACAGCAGGATGGTGATGATGCAGAAGGGCAGCAGGAAGACGACGGTGCCGAACACCTCGATCCAGAGCTGGGCGCGACGCGGCCAGCGGGCGTAGAGGATGTCGACCTTGACGTGCTCGCCCTTCAGCAGCGTGTAGCCGGCGGCCAGCAGGAACACGGCGGAGAAGAGGTACCATTGCAGCTCCAGCCAGGCGTTGGAACTGATCGAGAAGGATTTGCGCAGGATGGCGTTGCCGGTGCTCACCAGCACGGCGACGAGGACGAGCCAGGACACCGATCGTCCGATCCAGCCGTTGACAGCGTCGATGACGCGGCTGGCACCCAGCAAAGCCCCCATGGTTCCCCCTGTTTCCTTGTTCTGCTTCGGCACTGCAGATTGGATCGGTTCAATCGTCTCCGAATTCGCTATCGCGAAATATCAGCTTTCGGGGACGAGACCAACCTTCGATCGACCGCAAAGCGCGGCCGCGCCCGGGAAAGGGGGGCTTCGCCGGGGGAGGCGGATATCGGTGAACGGCTCAGCCTTCGATCTCGAGCGGCATCCAGCCGTTGTCGGTCAGGGATTCCAGCGGCTGGAAGCGGGCCTTGTAGGCCATCTTCTGGCTCTGCTCGATCCAGTAGCCGAGATAGACATGGTCGAGGCCGCGCAGCCGGGCCTCCTCCACCAGCGCCAGGATGACGTAGGTGCCCAGGCTGCGCTGCGGCACGTCGGGGTCGTAGAAGCTGTAGACCGCCGACAGCCCGTCCTCCAGCACGTCGACCAGCGCCGCGGCCCGCAGCTCGCCCTTGGCGTCGCGGAACTCGATCAGGGCGGCGCTGCCGCTGCCCTCCTCGATCATGCTGCCGTAATCGGCCCGCGACATCCGCGCCATGTCGCTGTCGCCGTGGCGGTGCCGCTGGTAGCGCAGGAACAGCGCGAACTGCTCGTCGGTGCCGACCGGCAGGGCCGAGCGGCGGCCGAGGTCGAGATTGGCGGCCCAGGCCCGGCGCATGCTGCGGCCGGGCACGAAGCGCGCCACCGGGATGCGCACCGGGACGCAGGCGCGGCAGCCGGGACAGACCGGCCGGTAGACGATGTCGTGGCTGCGCCGGAACCCGGCCTGGGACAGGGTGGTGTTGAGCGCACGCGCGTCGCCGCCGTTGAGACGGGTGAACAGCTTGCGTTCGACACGGCCGGCGATATAGGGGCAGGGCAGCGGGCCTGACCGGTAGAAATGCTGCAGACGACCGAGCGTGCCGTCGATGACGGACATCAAAGGCTCCTGGGTCGAGGCACCAACCTCATAGACCCATACTGGATCACAGTGCGGGACCGGCAGCAAGCGACTCGGAGCCGCGCGATGAATCCGGCCGGCGCTAGCCGCGGCCGATGACAAATGCGGGCTAGGCCCCGACGTCGCCCAGCAGCTTGGCCGGATAGCCCTCCGCCGTCAGCTTGGCGATGATGACCTCGACATGGGCGCGGTCGCGGGTCTCGACCACCACGTCGATGTCGGCCCGCTTCACCGGGATCTGGAAGAACAGGCGCTGGTGGTAGGTCTCGATGATGTTGCCGCCGATCGCGCCGATGATGCCGGCGATGCGGCTGAGCACGCCGGGGGAATCCTCGATCTCGATGCGCAGCCGCGCGATCTGGCCGTTGCGCACCAGGCCGCGCATCAGGATCGAGGCCAGGATGCGCGGATCGATGTTGCCGCCGCAGACCACCACGCCGACCCGCCGCCCGGCAAAGCGCTCTGGGTTGGCCAGGATGCCGGCGATGCCGGCCGCCCCGGCGCCCTCGGCCACCAGCTTCTGCTGGGTCAGCAGCATGTGCACGCCGTGCTCCAGCACCGTCTCCTCGACCGTGACGATGTCGTCGACCAGCTCGGCGATGATCTGGCGGGTCAGCACGCCCGGGCTCTTGACCGCGATGCCCTCGGCGATGGTGGCGCCGCCGTAGATGCCGGTGCGGCCGGCGACGGCGTCGCTCATCGAGGCGTAGAGCGCGGCCTCGACCCCGGTGATGCGCACCGACGGCCGGATCGACCGGGCGGCGATGGCGATGCCGGAGATCAGCCCGCCGCCGCCGATCGGCACCACGATGTCGTCGAGATCGGGCACGTCGGCCAGCATCTCCAGCCCGGCGGTGCCCTGGCCGGCGACGATGTGGGGGTCGTCATAGGGGTGGATCAGGGTCAGCCCCTCCTCGTCCACCAGCTTGCGGGCATGCCCCATGCTGTCGTCCAGGGTCTGGCCGACCAGCACCACGCGCGCGCCATAGCCCTCGGTCTTCGCCACCTTGGTGAAGGGGGTGAAGGTCGGCATGACGATGGTGGAGGGGATGCCCAGGCGGGTGGCGTGGTAGGCCACGCCCTGGGCATGGTTGCCGGCCGACATGGCGACGACGCCGCGCTTGCGCTCCGCCTTGCCGAGCGACCGCAGCTTGTTGTAGGCGCCGCGGTCCTTGAACGACCCGGTGCGCTGCAGCGTCTCCAGCTTCAGGAAGATCTCGCAGCCCAGGATGCCGGACAGCTGCGGCGCCGCGATGGTCGGGGTGCGCGCGACCTGGCCCTCGAGCGCGGCGGCGGCGGCGTGGATGTCGTCGATGGTGACCGGCAGCATGGCGGACTCCGATGGTCCTGGTCTGAAGCCTCAGGGGGGCGGCTGCAGGGTGGTGAGTGATTCCCCCGCGGCAGCGAGATCAGCCTCGTTACCGGACAACGTCAAGCTGCGTCCGTCTCGCCAATCCGCGACCAGGTCCCCCCAATGTGGCGACAGCGGGTTGCCGGACTGGCCGGTGGCGATCATGAAACGCGACCGCGCGCGGTCGGCGAGGTCGTAGACGGCGCGGTAGCCGGCGCCGTGGGTGTGGGCGTAGGGGGTGACGGGATCGTCGATGGTGGTGGCGCCGCGGTTGAGGGTATAGGGGCCGCCATCCGTCGGCGTTGCCAGCGAGATCAGGCCGCCGACCACCGGCACGCGCGACAGCACCTGGTCGGCCAGGGGCGCGACATGCTCGTCACCCCAACGCCAGGCGGCGATGTCGGCGCCGTGGCGCTTGGTCAGGGCGTCCAGCGCCTCGCCCAGGGTGCGCTGCAGCAGCGCCTGGCAATCCGCCGGGGGAGGGGACGCCGCGGCGTCGCCGCACCAGGACGGGTCGCGGGTCAGGATGGTCTTCAGCACCGTCGGGTGCAGCCCGAAATAGTCCTGGGCGAGCGGGCCGAGCGGCAGGTCGAACACGGCGTGGGCGAAGCGGCGCAGCCATTCCATGTACAAGAGCGGCTCCGGCTTGCTCCGGTCCATGTGCATGTCCCAGCCGCGCAGCCGGGCCAGCGCCGCCGCCATGCGGCCGTTCACCGGCTCGATCCCGGTCATCAGCGGCAGCAGGTCCTGGGCCTCCAGGGTCAGCGTGTCGGCCTGCATCGCCCGGGAGCGGTCGACCGTGACCGGCCCGTCCGCGCCCAGCATCTCGACGATGCGGCGGGCGCGGTAGGGTTCGTCGTAGCCCGAGCCGATGTAGTGGGGGTAGTCCGGCCCGACCACGGTGTTGTTGGCGTTGGCGACGAAGCCGGCCGGCGGGTTCAGCGCCTGGGGCAGGTCTTCGAACGGGATGGTGCCGGTCCAGTCCTGGGCGCCGGAGGCGCCGTCGCCGGGCAACTCGCCCTTGCCGGAGCGGCGGACCGGGATCGCGCCGGGGGTCAGGAAGCCGATGTTGCCGCCGTCATCGGCATAGACCACATTCTGGATCGGGGCACGCCAGAACCGCATCGTGGCCAGGAAGTCCTGCCAGTTGCCGGCCCGGTTCAGGCCGTACAGCGCCTGCGCCGAGGTGTCGCCGGGCGCCAGCGCGGTGAAGGCCAGGGCGGCGACCTTGCCGCTGCCGGCCAGCTTGTCCATGTCGGGGTCGAGGTCCGACAGCACCGGCCCGTGCCGGGTGCTGCGGATGGTCATCGTCACCGGATCGCCGCCGGAGACGGCGATGGTCTCGGTCCGGATGTCGAAGGCGGCGCTGCCGTTGGGGGTGAGGTAGCGGGCCGGGTCCTTGGGATCGACGGTCTCGAGGAACAGGTCCTGGACGTCGGCGCCGGTGGTGGTGAAGCCCCAGGCGATGTGGCGGTTCTGGCCGAGGATGGTCAGCGGCACCCCGGCGACGGTGGCGCCGGCCACCGACAGGGTCGGGGTCTCGATCCGGGCGAGGTACCACAGGATCGGGGCGCTCAGCCCCAGATGGGGGTCGTTGGCCAGGATCGGGGCGCCGGTGCCGGTGCGGCCGGGGCCGACCACCCATTCGTTGGAGGCGGTGCGGGGGCCCAGCGGCGGCGGCAGCGCCGCGGCCAGCCCGGCCAGCATCGGCACGGCCTGGTCGAGGGCGGCGAGGGTGGTGGGCGTCAGGGCGCCGAGGTCGGGGAACAGGGTGGCGGTGCGCTCCGGCCCCAGCCGCTCGATCATGCGGGTGCGCTGGATCTCGTCGACATAGTTGCCGGAGAGCTGCAGCGCCATCAGCTTGCTCCAGACCAGCGTGTCGGCCGGGCGCCAGGGCGCGGGCCGGGTGCGCAGCAGGTAGAATTGCGGCGGCAGGGCGCCGTCATGGCCGTCGATCCAGGCGTTGACCCCGGCGGCGTAGCGGCCGAAGGCGGCCTGGGTCTCGGGCGACAGGCTGGCGACATCGGCCTCGGCGAGGCGGTAGAGGCCGAGGGTGCGCATCAGCCGGTCGAGCTTCAGCGTCGCCGGGCCGACCACCTCGGACAGGCGCCCGGCGCCGATCCGGCGCTGCAGTTCCATCTGCCACAGCCGGTCCTGGGCGTGCAGGTAGCCGAGGGCGAAATAGGCGTCGCCGTCGGTCTGGGCGAAGATGGTCGGGATGCCGTGGGCATCGCGGTAGACCCGGACCGGGGCGGACAGGCCGTCGAGCGCGATGGTGCCCGATTCCGCCGGCACCCCGGTGCGCAGCCACCAGAACCCGCCGCCGACGAGCCCCGCGAGCAACAGAAGAAGACAGGCCAGCGCCACCGCGCCGCGACGGACCCATTTCATCGACAGCCTCTCCACGCAGCGCGGTATCGGCTGCGCCCAGGGCCGTTATAGGGGGCTTTCCGGCGCCGGGCGAGGCAGGCGGTGTCGCATCGGCCGGACTTAATTTTGATGAAATTCTGGGCGAAGCTCCGTCCGGGCTGGGCAATCCGCCGGGGCTGCCTAGATCATGAGTCCGATGCGGTGCTCGGCCGTCGCCCGGTGGAAAGAGGTCCATGGAAGTCTTCGCCGACGCCCTCGCGATGGTCACCGCGCTTCGCCCCGAGGAGCCGGTCTACTGCCTGCGCCCCAAGGTCCTGAAGGACGCTGCGGCGCAGTTCGTGCAGGCCTTCCCGGGCACGGTGATGTACGCGGTCAAATGCAACGACCACCCCGAGGTCCTGGCCGGGCTGCAGGCCGGCGGCCTGACCGATTTCGACGTGGCATCACTGAGCGAGATCGAGGCCGCGGCTGCGCTGCCGGGCGCGCGGTCGCACTACATGCATCCGGTCAAGAACCGGCAGGCGGTGACCCTGGCCTATCACCGCTTCGGCATCCGCACCTTCGCCCTCGACCATGAGGAGGAGCTGGCCAAGATCCTGGCCGTGACCGGGGAGGCCCGCGACCTGACCCTGGTGCTGCGGGTGGACATGCCGCGCTTCGATTCGGTCTGCGACCTCACCGGCAAGTTCGGGGCGGAGGCGGCGGCCGCGCCGGGGCTGCTGCGCCGCATCGCCGCCAGCGGCAACCGGGCCGGCCTGACCTTCCATGTCGGCTCGCAATGCCTGGATCCGGGCGCCTATGAGAGCGCGCTGGCGATCTGCGGCGGCATCCTGGCCGAGGCCGCGGTGCCGGTCCCGGTGATCGATGTCGGCGGCGGCTTTCCCACCGCCTATGTCGGCACCGAGCCGCCGCCGCTGGCCGCCTATGTCGCCGCGATCCAGGCCGGGGCCGCCCGGCTGCCGGCTGACCCCGGGCGCGCGCTGTTCTGCGAGCCCGGCCGGGCGCTGGTGGCCGAAGCCTGCTCGCTGGTGGTGAAGGTCGAGTTCCGCCGCGGCCATCGCCTCTATCTCAACGACGGCGCCTATGGCAGCTTGGCCGACATGAAGCTGTTCGGCACGGTCTACCCCGTCCGCCTGCTGCGTCCCGGCGGAGCCGGACGCAGGATGGCGACCTTTTCCCTGTTCGGTCCCACCTGCGACAGCTACGACAGCCTGCCCGGCGGGTCGTCGCTGCCGGAGGATGTGCGCGAGGGCGACTGGATCGAGTTCGGCCAGATCGGCGCCTATTCCAACGTGCTGCAGACCCGCTTCAACGGCTTCGAGGCGCGCCGCTTCGTCGCCGTGGCCGACGACGCCCTGCGCCCCGTCAGCGCCCGGGCCGCCTGATGGAGTCTCCTGAGATGAACCCGGTCGAGCAGCGTTACCTCGGGCTCGGCATCGGCGGCTTCCATCGCCTGGCCTATGTCGAATGGGGCACGGACCGGACGCGGCCGCCGGTGCTGTGCGTCCATGGCCTGACCCGCAACGGCCGGGACTTCGACGCGCTCGCCGCCGAACTGGCGGGGGTTGGGCGGCGGGTGGTGTGCCCCGACGTCGCCGGCCGCGGCCGCAGCGACCGGCTGGCCAACCCGGCGCTCTACGGCTACCCGCAATATCTCGGCGACGCCGCGGCGCTGATCGCCCGGCTCGACGCGCCCGTGGTCGACTGGGTCGGCACCTCGATGGGCGGGCTGATCGGCATGATGCTGGCGGCCCAGCCCAACACGCCGATCCGGCGGCTGGTGCTGAACGATGTCGGGCCCTTCATTCCCAAGGCGGCGCTGGAGCGGATCGGCAGCTATGTCGGGCTCGACCCGGTGTTCGCCGACCTGGCGGCGCTGGAGGCGCATCTGCGCCGGGTCCACGCCCCCTTCGGCCCGCTGAGCGACGGCCAATGGGCCCATCTGGCGCGGCACAGCGCCTGGCCCCGGCCGGATGGGACGCTGGGCCTGGCCTATGATCCCGGCATCGCCGCGGCCTTCACCGGCGCGCTGTCGGATGTCGATCTCTGGGCGCTGTGGGGCCAGATCCGCTGTCCCATCCTGGTGGTCCGCGGCGCCGAGTCCGACCTGCTAACGGCGGAGACCGCCGCGCGCATGGCGGCGCGGCCGGACACCACGCTGCTGACCGTCGAAGGCTGCGGCCACGCCCCGGCGCTGATGGCGCCGGAGCAGATCGCGCCGATCCGGGACTGGCTGGCCGCCTAGCGGCTCAGCCGATCAGCTGGGCGGCGTCGACCGCGCCATAGGTCAAGACGCCGGCGGCGCCGGCGCGCTTGAAGGCGGTCAGCACCTCGAGCAGCGCCTTGGGATAGTCCAGCCAGCCGTTCTGCGCCGCGGCCCGCAGCATCGCGTATTCGCCGCTGACCTGGTAGGCGAAGGTCGGCACGCCGAAGCCGTCGCGCACCCGGCGGATGATGTCGAGATAGGGCAGCCCCGGCTTGACCATCACCATGTCGGCGCCCTCGCGCAGGTCGAGCTCGACCTCGCGCAGCGCCTCGTCGCTGTTGGCCGAATCCATCTGGTAGGTCTTCTTGTCGCCGACCAGAACGCCGGTGGACCCGACCGCGTCGCGGAACGGGCCGTAGAAGGCCGAGGCGTACTTCGCCGAATAGGCCATGATCTTGACGTCCTGGCGCCCGGTGCCGTCCAGCGCCGCGCGGACGGCGCCGATGCGGCCGTCCATCATGTCCGACGGCGCGACGATGTCGGCCCCGGCCGCGGCCTGGACCAGCGCCTGGCGGACCAGGATCTCGACGGTCTCGTCGTTCAGCACGCGGCCGTCGCGCAGCACGCCGTCATGGCCGTGGCTGGTGAAAGGATCGAGTGCGACGTCGACCATGATGCCGAGATCCGGCACCGCGGCCTTGATCGCGGCGGTGGCGCGGCAGACCAGGTTGCCCTCGCGGCAGGCCTCGGCCCCGTCCTCGCTGCGCAGGGCGCGGTCGATCATCGGGAAGATCGCCACGGCGGGGATGCCCAGGTCGCGGGCGCGGCGGCAGGCCTCGACGGCGCTGGCGAGATCCAGGCGGTCGACCCCCGGCAGCGATTCGACCGGCTGCCGCTGGTCGCCTTCGACCACGAAGATCGGCCAGATCAGGTCGCCGGGCCCCAGCCGGGTCTCCGCCACCAGTTCGCGGATCCAGCCGTCGCTGCGCAGGCGGCGGGGCCGCGTCGTCGGGAAGGCACCGGGGAAGGGCAGGCGGGACATCGCGGCACTCAAAGGCTACCATGCAGTGGCGCGCACTCTAGGCCGAGGCCCCGGCCGGAAACAACCTGGTGCGACGGCTTGGCGTGCGCGATCGTTCCGGCACAGGAAACGATCCTTGCAAGGGAAGGGTTGATAACTTGATCTCGGCGGGTCAAAAATGTTCTTTGACACAACCGGATGCACCGATCTGCCGCGAATTCGGCCCGAATGCGTTGCAAATTGCAGTGAAACAGGGTCGAACTCTCTAGGCTTTCGTTCTGGATGATTTTGTCTAAAGTGGCTTTAAGAGTGGTGGAACGGCGATCTAGATAGTACAAGACGCCAGTAGGTCGGAGGTCTGAATGCATCATCCCTATTACCGCATGACTGCGCTGATAGAGCGGCTCCATCGCTGCTTTCTGGATGTGGTAAAGGTGGAGCTGGACCGCTTTGGCGTCCAAGACATCAACAACGTCCAAAGTCTGATTCTGTATAATATCGGCATGGATGAGCTGACCATCGGCGAACTGACGGCCCGCGGCTACTATCTCGGGTCGAATGTCTCGTACAACGTCAAGAAGATGGTCGAGAACGGTTATTTGGCGCAGGAGCGGTCGCAACACGACCGGCGCTCCACCCGGGTGCGGCTGACCAGCAAGGGCCAGGCGCTGCGGACCAAGCTGGAGGCCATGTTCGGCCGCCAGGCGGATGCGCTTGATAATACGGGGCTGCGCGGCGGCGACGTCGAGACTCTGAACGCCACGCTGCGGCGGCTCGAAGGCTTCTGGTCGGGCAACCTCGCCTATGCCTCGGACCAGCCGGTCACCAGCGCCGCCTGAACCACATCCGTCAAGACAAGAAAAAGGCGCGCCGGTCAGGCGCGCCTTTTTCGTTTCCAGCGGGTCTCAAGCCTCAGAAGGCCGCGATTCCGGTCTGGGCCCGGCCCAGGATCAGGGCGTGCACGTCATGCGTGCCCTCATAGGTGTTGACCGCCTCCAGGTTCATCACATGGCGGATGACGTTGAACTCATCGGCGATGCCGTTGCCGCCGAGCATGTCGCGCGCCGTCCGGGCGATGTCGAGCGACTTGCCGCAGTTGTTGCGCTTCATCAGGCTGATCGCCTCCGGCGCCGCCTTGCCCTGGTCCTTCAGCTCGCCCAGCCGGTGCACCGCGATCAGGCCGAGGGTGATCTCGGTCTGCATGTCGGCGAGCTTCTTCTGGATCAGCTGGGTGCCGGCCAGCGGCTTGCCGAACATCTTGCGGTCCAGCGTGTACTGCCGGGCGGTGTGCCAGCAGAACTCGGCCGCGCCGATGGCGCCCCAGGCGATGCCGTAGCGGGCGTTGTTGAGGCAGCCGAACGGGCCCTTCAGCCCCTTGACGTTGGGCAGCAGGTTCTCGGTCGGGACGAAGACCTCGTCCATCACGATCTCGCCGGTGGTCGAGGCGCGCAGCGAGAACTTGCCCTCGATCTTGGGCGAGGACAGGCCCTTCATGCCGCGCTCGAGCACGAAGCCACGGATCTCGCCCGAATCATCCTTGGCCCAGACCACGAAGACGTCGGCGATCGGCGAATTGGTGATCCACATCTTGGCGCCGGACAGGCTGTAGCCGCCGGCCACGGTGCGCGCCCGGGTCTTCATCGACCCCGGATCGGACCCGGCGTCGGGCTCGGTCAGCCCGAAGCAGCCGACGATCTCGCCGGTGGCCAGGCGCGGCAGGTACTTCTGGCGCTGCTCCTCGGTGCCGTAGGCCCAGATCGGGTGCATCACCAGGCTGGACTGCACCGACATGGCCGACCGGTAGCCGCTGTCGACGCGCTCGACCTCGCGCGCGATCAGTCCGTAGCAGATCGAGTTCACGCCGGCGCAGCCATAGCCGTCGATGGTCGAGCCGAGGAAGCCGAGCTCGCCCATCTCGGTCATGATCTCGCGGTGGAAGATCTCGTGCCGGTTGGCCTCGAGCACGCGCGGCTGCAGCTTGTCCTGGCAATAGGCGCGCGCCGCGTCGCGCACCATGCGCTCCTCTTCGGTCAGAAGCTCTTCGAGAAGGAGCGGATCCTCCCATTGGAAGGCGGCGCGGCCGGCGCCATACGCCGGCTTTTCGGGCGCGGCCGCAGCGGAGGAGGCAGTCATGACGTACTCCGAACTATCAGAAAATCGGAGCCGCATATGAGCACAGGGGCCGGGGGGCCGCCAGCTTTGTGCCGCTTCCCCCCGGATCCCGGCCGGAGTCGATCAGCCGCGCTTGGTCTTGGCCGACCCGGTGCGCGCCCGCCCCAGGCCGATCTTCTTGGCGAAGGCGGAGCGCTGTTCCGCATAGTTCGGCGCCACCATCGGGTAGTCCGGCGGCAGGCCCCATTTGGTGCGGTAATCCTCGGGCGACAGGCCGTAAGTCGTCCGCAGGTGCCGCTTCAGCATCTTCAGTTTCTTGCCGTCCTCCAGGCAGACGATGTAGTCCGGCTGGATCGACCGCTTCACCGGCACCGCCGGCTTCGCCAGGGCCGGCACCGCCGCCGCCATCGGCGCAGTGCCCACGCTCCGCAGCGCATCGTGGATCGCATGGATCACGGCGCCGAGCTGGTCGCTGGGAACCGCGTTGCGCGAAATATAGGACGTCACGATTTGGGCAGTCATCTGCACCAGTTCGTGGTTGTTGTGCCCGTCCGTGTTTGCCGCGTCCTCCATTGTTCAATTCCTTTTCTTTGTGTCGTCAACAGCGACAACGAGGTCGCATCTGATATCGCGTATGTCAACGTGAATGCGAAAATAAGATCTATTCTACAACCCTAGGCTGCAATGCGAATTTGCCGCGGGTTGCAAGGTCTAAGATTGAGCCATGTTCCGGCTCACCCTCCAACGCAAAATATGCGAAGGTCGCCTGCATCCCGATCCGACCAGAAAATCCAATGACCGACGCCACGAACACTGTCGCCATCGCCGCCGATCACGCCGGCTATACCCTCAAGGACCAGCTCAAGCCGGTGATCGAGGCCCACGGCCTGACCGTGCTGGACCTCGGCACCAACGGGCCCGATCGGGTCGACTATCCCGATTTCGGCCATGCCGTCGCCGTGGCCATCCGCACCGGCCGGGCCACGCGGGGCCTGGTGGTCTGCGGCACCGGCATCGGCATTTCGATCGCGACCAACCGCCATCGCGGCGTTCGCGCGGCGCTTTGCCACGACGTCACCACCGCCCGGCTGTCCCGCCAGCACAACGATGCGAACGTGCTGGCCCTCGGCGCCCGAATCATCGGCTTCGAGACCGCCCAGGACTGCCTTGCCGTGTTCCTGTCCACCGCTTACGACGGCGGACGGCACGGTGACCGCATCGCCA
Source organism: Inquilinus sp. 2KB_23 (assembly GCF_052115705.1). NCBI lineage: Bacteria > Pseudomonadati > Pseudomonadota > Alphaproteobacteria > Rhodospirillales > Rhodospirillaceae > Inquilinus > Inquilinus sp. 2KB_23. Next base: position 18,766 of record NZ_JBFRHF010000009.1, read on the forward strand.
AGATCGACGTGCCCACAGCCTGACCAGGATGATCCGCCCATGAGCTCCCTCGACACCGCCGCCAAGTCGTCCACGGGCGACTCCCTGTTCACTGCCCGCCTGGCGGACACCGACCCGGCGGTGATGCAGAGCATCCGCGACGAGCTGAAGCGCCAGCAGTCGCAGATCGAGCTGATCGCCAGCGAGAACATCGTGTCCCGCGCGGTGCTCGACGCCCAGGGCTCGGTCCTGACCAACAAGTATGCCGAGGGCTATCCCAACCGCCGCTACTACGGCGGCTGCGAGTTCGTCGACGTCGCCGAGACGCTGGCGATCGAGCGCGCCTGCAAGCTGTTCGACTGCGCCTTCGCCAACGTCCAGCCGCATTCCGGCGCCCAGGCCAACCAGGCGGTGTTCTTCGCCCTGCTGCAGCCGGGCGACACCATCCTGGGCATGTCGCTGGCCGCCGGCGGCCACCTGACCCATGGCGCCGCCCCGAACCAGTCGGGCAAGTGGTTCAACGCGGTGCAGTACGGCGTCCGGCGCGAGGACGCCCGGATCGACTATGACGAGCTGCAGCGCCTGGCCACCGAGCACAAGCCGAAGCTGATCGTCGCCGGCGGCTCGGCCTATCCGCGGGTGCTCGACTTCCCGCGCTTCCGCCAGATCGCGGATTCGGTCGGCGCCTACCTCATGGTCGACATGGCGCATTTCGCCGGCCTGGTCGCCGGCGGCGTGCATCCCAGCCCGCTGCCGCACGCCCACATCGTCACCACCACCACCCACAAGACCCTGCGCGGGCCGCGCGGCGGCATGGTGCTGACCAACGACCTCGACATCGGCAAGAAGATCAACTCGGCCGTGTTCCCCGGCCTGCAGGGCGGCCCGCTGATGCATGTCATCGCCGCCAAGGCGGTGGCCTTCGGCGAGGCGCTGCGGCCGGAGTTCAAGCTCTACGCCAAGGCGGTGGTCGAGAACGCCAAGCTGCTGGCCGAGACCGTGCGCGCCGGCGGCCTCGACATCGTCTCGGGCGGCACCGACACGCATCTGATGCTGGTCGACCTGCGGCCGAAGAAGCTGACCGGCAAGGCCGCCGAGGCCAGCCTCGAGCATGCCGGCATGACCTGCAACAAGAACGGCGTGCCGTTCGACCCGGAGAAGCCGACCATCACCTCCGGCGTGCGCCTGGGCAGCCCGGCGGCGACCTCGCGCGGCTTCGGCCTGGCCGAGTTCCGCCAGATCGGCGAGATGGCGGTCGAGGTGCTGGACGGGCTGGCGGCGAACCCGGACGACAATTCGAAGGTCGAAAAGGCGGTCCGCGCCCGGGTCGAGGCGCTGTGCGCCCGGTTCCCGATCTACCAGGGTCTCTGAGGCCCCGCACTCTTACTGTCATCCCGAGGATCCAGGGGCACCAAGAGCCGCTCTGGCCGCCCCTGGATGCCACGGTCGAGCCGTGGCATGACGAATGAAGGAGGAGCGGGGCGATCTTGCCCGCCTTCCTCAACCGATAGATTGTGGTTCGCCCACAACGGATGGTATCCATTCGCTGTGGGCGAAACCATTTCCGGGGGGAGCGATGCGCTGTCCATTCTGTGGCCACGACGACACCCAGGTGAAGGATTCGCGCCCCACCGAGGACAATTCCGCGATCCGCCGCCGCCGCTTCTGCCCGGCCTGCGGCGCCCGCTTCACCACCTTCGAACGGATCCAGCTGCGCGAGCTGACGGTGATCAAGTCGGGCGGCCAGCGCGAGCCCTTCGACCGCGAGAAGCTGCTGCGCTCGATGCGCATCGCCCTGCGCAAGCGCGACATCGACATCGAGCGGCTGGAGCGCATCGTCAACTCCCTGGTCCGCCAGCTCGAAAGCTCGGGCGAGAGCGAGATTCCGTCCAAGTCGATCGGCGAGATGGTGATGAAGGCGCTCAGCGGCGTCGATAAGGTCGCCTATATCCGCTACGCCTCGGTCTACCGCGACTTCCAGGAACCTGGCGCCTTCAGCGATTTTGTCGATCAACTGCGCGGCGAGCGACCCTGACCGGCGCCGGACTTGGTGTGGTTTCGCTGGAAACCACAGCGTTGTCGTCATAGGGTGCCGGCCATGTTCAGCGGCATCATCACCGATGTGGGGCGCGTCGCGGCGATCGAGCGGCGAGGCGACACCCGCTACATCATCGAAACCGGCTTCGACACCGCCACGATCGAGATCGGCGCGTCGGTCGCGCACAACGGCGTCTGCCTGACCGTGATCGAGACCGGGCCTGGCCGCTTCGCGGTCGAGGCTTCGGGCGAGACCCTGTCGCGCACCACCCTGGGCGACTGGTCGGTCGGCACCGAGATCAACCTCGAACGCTCGCTCAAGCTCGGCGACGAGATCGGCGGCCATCTGGTGTACGGTCATGTCGACGGCGTCGGCACCATCGTCGACCGCCGGCCGGAGGGCGACAGCGTGCGCTTCACCATCGAGGCCCCGGCCGCGCTGGCGGACTACATCGCCTCGAAGGGCTCGGTCGCGATCGAAGGCGTCTCGCTGACGGTCAACGAGGTCGAGGACACGCCTTCGGGCACCTGCCGTTTCGGCGTCAACATCATACCTCACACGCAGTCATGCACGACATTTCGAAGCTTAAGCACGGCTCACCGCGTGAACTTGGAGATCGACATGCTGGCGCGGTACACGGCGCGCCTGCTGCGCGGTCGCAAGACAGCCGGCTGACCACAGAGGACCAGGCGCTTCTCTCGCCGATCGACGAGATCATCGAGGAGGCGCGCCAGGGCCGCATGTTCATCCTCGTCGACGACGAGGACCGCGAGAACGAGGGCGACCTCGTGATCCCGGCGCAGATGGCGGATGCCGAGGCGGTCAACTTCATGGCGCGCTACGGCCGCGGCCTGATCTGCCTGGCCATGGAGCACCAGCGCATCGCCGAGCTCGGCCTGCCGCTGATGACCCGCAGCAACGCCTCGCGGCACCAGACCGCCTTCACCGTCTCGATCGAGGCGCGCGAGGGCGTGACCACCGGCATCTCGGCCGCCGACCGGGCCCGCACCATCGCGGTCGCGATCGACCCCGCCTGCGGCCCGGCCGACGTCGCCACGCCGGGCCACGTCTTCCCGCTGGTGGCGCGCGACGGCGGCGTGCTGGAGCGCACCGGCCACACCGAGGCGGCGGTCGACATCTCGCGCCTGGCCGGGCTGTATCCGGCCGGGGTGATCTGCGAGATCATGAACGACGACGGCAGCATGGCCCGGCTGCCGGACCTGGTGAAGTTCGCCCAGTTCCACAACCTCAAGATCGGGACCATCGCCGACCTGATCGCCTATCGCCGCTGCCAGGAATCGCTGGTCCAGCGCAAGCTGGAGACCACGATCCAGAGCCGCTTCGGCGGCGACTGGAAGATGCTGGTCTACGTCAACACCGCGCGCTACGCCGAGCATGTCGCGCTGGTGAAGGGCGATGTCGCCGGCGACGACCCGGTGCTGGTCCGCATGCATGCGCTGAACGTGCTGGACGATGTGCTCGGCGACGTCCATGGCGACAGCGCCGGCATGCTGCACGGCGCGATGGAGGCGATCGGCCAGGCAGGCAGGGGCATCGTGGTGCTGATCCGCGAGCCGCAGCCCGACAGCCTGAGCGAGCGCCTCAAGCGCCGGCTCGAAGGCACGCCGTCGAAGGAGAGCGGGCACGAGCTGCGCGACTACGGCGTCGGCGCCCAGATCCTGATCGACCTCGGTGTCAGCAACCTGATCCTGCTGTCCAACCACCCGCGCACCATCATCGGCATCGACGGCTATGGCCTGACTGTGGTTGAACAGCGCGCTATTGCCGGCACCGCGGGGGCCGGCCCCCAGGAGAACTGACATGGTCGCCAAGACCGAGACGCGACCGGTGTCCTTCAGCGGCCCGGCGCCGCATATCATGATCGTCGAGGCCCGCTTCTACGAGGACATCACCGACGAGCTGGCGCGCGGCGTCGTCGCGGTGCTGGAGCAGGTCGGCGCGACCTGGGAGCGCGTCGCCGTGCCCGGCGCGCTGGAGATCCCGGCCGCGGTGCAGATCGCCGCGGCCTCGGGCCACCGCTTCGACGGCTATGTCGCGCTCGGCTGCGTCATCCGCGGCGAGACCTCGCATTACGACACGGTGTGCAACGAGAGCGCCCGCGGCCTGCAGGATCTGGCGCTGCGCCACGGCCTGGCCATCGGCAACGGCATCCTGACCGTGGAGACCGAGGCCCAGGCCTGGGCCCGCGCCAAGGTCGACGAGATGGACAAGGGCGGCGGGGCCGCCCGGGCCGCCCTGGCGATGATCGAGCTCAAGCGCCGCTTCCAGCAGGGACAGCGCTGACGCCATGTCCACGCAGAAACCTTCCGCCAAGGCCCGCCGCAGCGCCGCCCGCCTGGCCGCCGTCCAGGCCCTCTACCAGATCGAGCAGTCCGGCACGCCGCTGGACAAGGTGATCGCCGAGTTCGCCCGCCACCGCTTCGGCGAGCCGATCGAGGGCGAGGCGATGGTCGAGCCCGATGCGCCTCTGTTCGGCGAGATCGTGCGCGGCACGCGCATCCGCAGCGCGGAGGTCGACGCCCTGGTCTCCGGCGCCCTCGACGCCCAGTTCTCGCTGGCCCGGCTCGACGTGCTGCTGCGCTGCGTGATGCAGGCCGGGGCGTGGGAGCTGCTGGCCAGCGTGCACGTTCCGGCGCCGATCGTGATCTCGGAATACGTCAACGTCACCCGGGCCTTCTTCGGCGGCAAGGAACCGGCGATGGTGAATGCGGTGCTCGACCGCATCGCCCGCGAGCGCCGTCCGGGCGAAACCAGCGCCGGCTGAGGCCACGGCCATGGGCCTCGGCGAATTCGACCGCATCGCCCGCTTCTTCAGACCGCTGGCCCAGGGCCTGGCCGGGGCGCTCGATCTTGCCGACGACGCCGCGCTGCTCGATCCCGGGCCCGGCCGTGACTTGGTCGTCACCACCGACGCGATGGTCGAATCGGTCCATTACCTCCCAGGCGAGGACCCGGCCCGGCTGGCGCGCAAGCTGCTGCGGGTCAACCTGTCCGATCTGGCCGCCAAGGGCGCCACGCCCCTGGCCTACACCCTGACCACGGCGCTGCCGTCGCAGCCGGACGACAGCTGGATCGCGCGTTTCGTCGAAGGCCTGGCCGCGGACCAGGCGGAATACGGCATCGGCCTGCTCGGCGGCGATTCGGTGAAGACGCCGGGGCCGGCGATGCTGTCGGTCACCGCCTTCGGCACGGTGCCGAAGGGGGCGATGTTGCGCCGCGCCGCAGCCAAGGCCGGCGACGACCTCTATGCCAGCGGCACGCTCGGCGACGGCGCCCTCGGCCTGCGCGCCGCCCGGGGCGACCTCCAGGCGCTGGCCGCCGACGCGGTCGAGGCGCTGGCGCTGCGCTATCACCTGCCGCAGCCGCGGCTGGCCCTGGGCGCGGCCCTGGTCGGCATCGCCCATGCCGCGATGGACCTGTCGGACGGGCTGCCGGGCGACCTGCCGCACATCTGCGCCGCCTCCGGGGTCGCCGCCGAGGTCGAACTGGCGCGGCTGCCGTTGTCCGACGCCGCCCGCGCGGCGGTGGCCGCCGATCCCGCGCTGCAGGCGGTGGCTTGGGCCGGTGGCGACGACTACGAGTTGCTGTTCACCGCCCCGGTTGAAGCCCGTTCGGCGGTCGAAGCGGCGGCTTCGGCCACGGGCACGCCGGTCGGGCGGATCGGCCGGATCGCGGCGGGGCAGGGGGTCCGCCTGCTGGATCCCCAGGGCCGGCCGGTCGAGTCGCTTGCGGGCTGGCAACACTTCTGATCGGTGCCCCGCTGACGACCGGAATCGGCCTGATTCCTGCCACAAAGCAAAAAAATTTCGCGCTCATTGCCCTGCTCTTCCTGCTCTGGCATCGTTTGCGCGCAAAAGAAGCGGAGCCGGCCTGAACCGGGCTGGCGCGTCATCAACAGGGGCGAGGGACTCAGGAATGGTGTCAGCGGTCCTTGTCTTCGTGCTGCTCTGCGGCCTAGGCGCATTGGCCTATGGTGTGTGGGCGGCCCGAAGCGTGTTGTCGGCCAGCCCGGGCGATGCCCGGATGCAGGCCATTGCCGCCGCGATTCAGGAAGGCGCCGGCGCCTATCTGAACCGGCAGTATCTCACCATCGGTGTGGTCGGCGTGGTGATCGCCGTCATCGTTTCGCTTCTCCTCTCCGTTTCGGTCGGCATCGGCTTCGTCATCGGCGCGGTGCTGTCGGGCGCGGCCGGCTATGTCGGCATGAACATCTCCGTCCGGGCCAATGTCCGGACCGCCGAGGCCTCCCGTCAGGGCCTGGCTGCCGGCCTCGCCATCGCCTTCCGCTCCGGCGCCGTCACCGGCATGCTGGTGGCCGGCCTGGCGCTGATCGCGGTCGCCGGCTACTACAGCATCCTGCTGCTCTCCGGCGCCACCGGCCGCGGCCTGATCGATCCGCTGGTCGCGCTCGGCTTCGGCGCGTCGCTGATCTCGATCTTCGCCCGTCTCGGCGGCGGTATCTTCACCAAGGGCGCCGATGTCGGCGCCGACCTGGTCGGCAAGGTCGAAGCCGGCATTCCCGAGGATGACCCGCGCAACCCGGCCGTCATCGCCGACAATGTCGGCGACAATGTCGGCGACTGCGCCGGCATGGCCGCGGACCTGTTCGAGACCTATGCCGTCACCACCGTCGCCACCATGGTGCTGGCCTCGATCTTCTTCGCGGGCTCCGCGGCGATGTCGTGGATGATGCTGTATCCGCTGGCGATCGGCGGCATCTGCATCCCGGCCTCGATCGCAGGCACCTTCTTCGTCAAGCTCGGCGCCTCGAACAACATCATGAGCGCGCTGTACCGCGGCTTCGTGGTCTCGGCCGGGCTGTCGCTGGTCGGCATCCTGCTGGTGACCTGGATCGTAATCGGGCTTGGCACCCAGTACACCGTCAGCATCGGTGGCGTCAGCACCACCTTCAGCGGGCTGTCGCTGTTCCTGTGCGGCGTCAGCGGCCTGGTCGTCACCGGCCTACTGATCTGGACCACGGAATACTACACCGGCACCAACTTCCGTCCGGTCCAGTCGGTGGCCCAGGCCTCGACCACCGGCCACGGCACCAACGTGATCCAGGGTCTGGCGATCTCGATGGAATCGACGGCGATCCCGGCGCTGATCATCTGCGCCGCCATCATCGTCACCTATCTGCTCGCCGGGCTGTTCGGCATCGCCATCGCCGTCACCAGCATGCTGGCCCTGGCCGGCATGGTCGTGGCGCTCGACGCCTACGGCCCGGTCACCGACAACGCCGGCGGCATCGCCGAGATGGCGGATTTGCCGGCCGATGTCCGGGTCACCACCGACGCGCTGGACGCGGTCGGCAACACCACCAAGGCGGTGACCAAGGGCTACGCCATCGGCTCGGCCGGCCTCGGTGCCCTGGTGCTGTTCTCGGCCTACACCTCGGACCTCAACTTCTTCATCTCCAGCCCGGCCGAGCATCCCTATTTCAAGGGGCTGGTGCTCGACTTCTCCCTGGCCAACCCCTACGTGGTCGTCGGCCTGCTGATCGGCGGCCTGCTGCCCTACCTGTTCGGGGCGATGGGCATGACCGCGGTCGGCCGCGCCGCCGGATCGGTGGTGGAGGAGGTCCGCCGCCAGTTCCGCGAGAATCCGGGGATCATGGAAGGCACCAGCCGGCCGGACTACAAACGCGCGGTCGACATGCTGACCAAGGCTGCGATTCGCGAGATGATCGTGCCGTCGCTGCTGCCGGTGCTGGCGCCGATCGTGCTGTACTTCGTGATCGAGGCGATCGCCGGCCGCTCGGCCGCCTTCTCCGCGCTCGGCGCGATGCTGCTCGGCGTCATCGTCACCGGCCTGTTCGTCGCCATCTCGATGACCTCGGGCGGCGGCGCCTGGGACAACGCCAAGAAGTACATCGAGGAGGGCAACCACGGCGGCAAGGGGTCGGACGCGCACAAGGCGGCCGTCACCGGCGACACCGTCGGCGATCCCTACAAGGACACCGCCGGCCCGGCGGTGAACCCGATGATCAAGATCACCAACATCGTCGCCCTGCTGCTGCTGGCGATCCTCGCCCACGGCTGATCGCACGGACGACGAAAGCCCCGGCACCGCGAGGTGCCGGGGCTTTTCCGTTGGCGACAGGCCCGGTGGGGGCTAGTAGCCGCCGCCGGCGCCTGGGCCGGCGACCCCGCCGGTGCCGGCGCGACGGTTCGGGGCGGTGCTGCCGGCAGCGTCGTTGAAGCGCCCGATATTGCCCAGGAACTGCTCCAGGATGCCGATGCGGCGGCCCAGCGTCGGCGTCTCACGCGACACCATCGCCACCTGCTGCGCGTCAGCCAGGTCCACTTCCTTGACGTCGGTCAGCGTGCTGCTGGTCGGGTCGAACTGCATCCGCAGCACCCGCCGCTGCGTCACCTCCGGGGCGAAGAACGCGACCGTCTCGACACGCTGGCCGATGTAGTACCAGATGTTGTCGTCGAAGGTCGAAATCGTCGTGGGGGTTCCCAGAATCGTCGACACATCGGCCTTCGTGCTGGTGCCGGTGTGGACCTGCTCGAGCCGGTAGTCCTCGACGAGGTTGCCGCGCGTGGCCACCCGTGGCGTGCAGGCTGACACCGCAGCCGCCACGAGCAGGCCGGCCGCCATGGTCCGGACGACCCTTGCTCTTTCCGTCATCGCCTCATATCTCCGCGATTGAAGGCTTCCCTCTAGCACACCACTTCAAGCTCGACCAATATCGCCGCGTCCTTTCCGCAAAACCGATCGGTCTTCGTGCTGTCCAAGCTGTTCCCCCGCCGCCGCCAGGAGCGGATCGCCGCCGAACTCTACGTCAAGCTGGTCGAGCAGGCGCGAAGCCCCGCCTTCTTCACCGCCTGCGGCGTGCCCGACACGCTGGACGGCCGGTTCGAGGCGCTGGCGCTGCATGCCTTCCTGGTCTTCCACCGGCTGAAGCGCGAGGCGCCGCCGGCGCCGGACTTCGCCCAGGCGCTGTTCGATCACATGTTCGCCGACATGGATCTCAGCCTGCGCGAGATCGGCGTCACCGATTTCAGCATCGCCAAGAAGGTGAAGGCGATGGGGCGCGGCTTCTACGGCCGCATCGTCGCCTATGACCGCGGCCTCGGCGCAGACGATCCGCAGGAGCTGGAGGCCGCCCTGCGCCGCAACCTCTACGGCACGGCGGAGCCCGCGGCGGGGCAGGTCAGGGCGGTGGCGGCCTATCTCCGCCGCGAGGTGGCGGGGCTGGCCGCGCAGCCGGCGGCGGTGTTCCTGGCAGGCGACGTCCGGTTCGGCCCGGCGCCGGAGATGGTGGAGGCAGCGTGATGGCGGAGACTCCTGAATTCAGCCGGATCGTCGGCGTCGGCAGCCTGCCGCGCGGCGGCCGGACGATCGCGATCGAGGCCGACGCCGCGGAGCGCGAGGCCCTGGCCAAGCGCTTCGACCTGGTCGCGATCGACGCGCTCCAGGCGCGATTCGCGCTGCGGGCCGGTCGCGGCGACACGGTCCTGGTCGACGGCACGCTGAGCGCCGCGGTGGTGCAGCGCTGCGTCGTCACCCTCGACCCGCTGCCGGCCACGATCGAAGAGGAGGTCGAGGCCGTCTTCGCCGATGCGGCCGCCGATCACGACTCCGCCGAGATCGAGGTCGATCCGCTGGCGGCGGAGGTCGAGCCGCTGGTCGACGGCCGGGTCGATCTCGGCGAACTGGCGGCCCAGCACCTGCTGCTGGCCCTCGACCCCTATCCGCGCTCGCCCGACGCGCCGCCGCCGGTCGTGGAGGCGCCGCCGGTCGAGATCGAGACGCGCCGGCCCTTCGCCGGGCTCAAGCCGGGCGGGGACGGCGACGCCGAGGGCTGATTGCTTTTCCTTGCTCCGCCGGGCCTTTTCGATTAAGTAACGCCGGTCTGAGGCGGCCCCCCTGGTGCCGCCTTTTCGTATCGAGAGTTCAAGCAAATGGCTGTTCCGAAGAAGAAGACGTCGAAGTCGCGGCGTGACATGCGTCGCTCGCACCACGCTCTGGCCGGTTCGACCTATGTCGAATGCGCCAATTGCGGCGAGCTGGCCCGTCCGCACCATGTCTGCGATTCCTGCGGTCACTACCACGGCCGTGAGATCGTCAGCGAGACGACGGCGACCGCCTGATCGATCTGCACCTGCGTAGGGAATGACCGACCCGGCGGCCTCTGGCCCAGTGACGATCGCGCTCGACGCCATGGGTGGCGACCGGGCGCCCGAGATGGTGCTCGACGGGGCCGAGATTGCCCGCACGCACCATCCTGACGTGCATTTTCTGATCGTCGGCGACGAGGCGGTGATCGCACCGCTTCTGAAGAAGCGGCCCGCCCTCGCGGCGGTGTCGTCGATTCGGCATGCCGCCGACCGCATCACCAATGAGGACAAGCCGTCCACCGCGATCCGCGGCGGACGCAACTCAAGCATGCGGATCGCGATCGACGCGGTCGCGGCCGGTGAAGCGCAGTGCATCGTCTCCGCCGGCAACACCGGCGCGCTGATGGCGATGGCCAAGATCGTGTTCAAGACGCTGCCGGGTATCGACCGGCCGGCGATCGCGTCGTTCTTCCCGACGCTGCGCGGCGAGAGCGTCATGCTCGACCTCGGCGCCAACATCGAATGCGACGCCGAGAACCTGGTCCAGTTCGCCATCATGGGCGCCGTCTTCGCCAAGGCGGTGCTGGGCTTGGTCGACCCGACCGTCGGCCTGCTCAATGTCGGCTCCGAGGCGCTGAAGGGCCCCGATGCGGTCCGCGACGCCGCGGCCCGGCTGCGCGAGCTCGAATTCCCTGGCCGGTTCGAAGGCTTCGTCGAAGGCGACGACATCCCGGCCGGCAAGGTCGATGTCGTGGTGACCGACGGCTTCTCCGGCAATGTCGCGCTCAAGACCGCCGAAGGCACCGCCAAGCTGTACGCCACCTGGCTGCGCCACAGCTTCCAGTCCTCCTGGCTGGCCTCGCTCGGCTACCTCCTGGCGCGCGGCGCCTTCCGCCGGCTGCGGCACCGGACCGACCCGCGCCAGTACAACGGCGCCCTGTTCCTCGGCCTGAACGGCATCTGCGTCAAAAGCCATGGCGGCACCGATGGCGAGGGCTTCGCCCATGCCATCGATGTCGGCGTCGATCTGGTCATCCATGGCTTCAATGATAAGGTGAAGCAGGAGTTCAGCCGTTTCGAAGGCAGTCGGAATGGCGGCGACTCCGCTGCGGCCCTGCCACCGACTGCCCCGATCGGGATCGAACAACCCCAATGACCGGCACCCTATGACCGTCCGTCGCGCGCGCATCATCGGATGCGGTTCCGCCCTGCCTGTGCGTGAAGTCACCAATGCCGAGCTCGCCCGCACGGTCGACACCTCGGATGAGTGGATCGTCCAGCGCACCGGCATCAGCGTCCGCCACATCGCCGCGCCGGACGAGAAGACCTCGGACCTCGCGCTGGCCGCCGCCCGCAAGGCCCTGGCCATGGCCAAGGTCGAGGGCAGCGATCTCGACCTGATCGTGCTGGCGACGACGACTCCGGACCAGACCTTCCCGGCGACCGCGGTGCGGGTGCAGGCTGCGCTCGGCATGACCCGCGGCGCCGCTTTCGACGTCCAGGCGGTCTGCTCGGGCTTCGTCTACGCCCTGGCGATGGCCGACAACATGATCCGGCTGGGCCAGGCGCGGACCGCGCTGGTGATCGGTGCCGAGACCTTCTCCCGCCTGCTCGACTGGACCGACCGCGGCACCTGCGTGCTGTTCGGCGACGGCGCCGGGGCGGTGGTGCTGCGCGCGGTCGAAGGCGGCGGGACCACCGACGACCCGGGCATCCTGTCGACCCATCTGCATTCCGACGGCCGCCACGAGGACAAGCTCTATGTCGATGGCGGGCCGTCCTCGACCGGCACTGTCGGCCATGTCCGCATGGAAGGGCGTGAGGTGTTCAAGCACGCCGTCACCAACCTGGCCGAAGTGGTCGAGGAAGCCCTGTCGGCCAACGGCCTGACGCCCGAGGACATCGACTGGCTGGTGCCGCACCAGGCCAACAAGCGCATCATCGACGCCACCGCCCGCAAGCTCGACCTGCCGATGGAGAAGGTGGTGCTGACCGTGCACAAGCACGCCAACACCTCCGCCGCCTCGATCCCGCTGGCCCTGGCCGAGGCCGTGTCCGACGGCCGCATCAAGCCGGGTGATCTGGTGCTGCTCGAAGCCATGGGCGGCGGGCTGACCTGGGGCGCCGCGCTGGTGCGCTGGTAGGCGCCAACAGCCGCAGTTAGCCGCTCTGCCTCCGACGGGCGTTAGGAAATTCTCCCAACGCTTTGGAATTGACGGATTATTTCGAGGAGGCTACCGTGACAAACGGACTTCTTCGCAATTGCCCGTCAGGGGGAGGCGGCATGGCGGAAACAGTAACACGAGCCCAGCTCAGCGAATCCATCTACCAGGAAATTGGCTTGTCTCGTAATGAGTCAGCCGATCTTGTTGAGACGGTGCTTGAGGAAATCTCGGACGCGCTGGAGCGCGGCGAGACGGTGAAGATCTCATCTTTCGGCACCTTCGGCGTGCGCCAGAAGGGCCAGCGAGTCGGGCGCAACCCGAAGACCGGCCAGGAAGTGCCGATCCTGCCGCGCCGGGTGCTGGTGTTCCGGGCGTCCCATGTGCTCAAGGGGCGTATCAACGGGACCGACATCACCTCGGAAGACGACGAGTAAGTCATGGCGGGAATGGGTGGATCGGAAGCGAAGGCGGCGCCGGTGCGCAAATCGGCGACGGCCTATCGCACGATCAGCGAGGTCTCCGACGACCTCGCCGTGCCGCAGCATGTGCTGCGCTTCTGGGAGACGAAATTCTCCCAGGTCCGGCCGCTGAAGCGAGGTGGCGGGCGCCGCTACTATCGTCCTGAGGACGTCCAGCTGCTGCGGCGGATCCAGCGCCTCCTCTATGAGGAGGGTTACACCATCAAGGGCGTGCAGCGCCTGCTGAAGGAAGGCAAGTCGGCCGATACGGACGACGCCTCCGCCGCGGAGGCAGCGCCGTCGGGCCCGCCGCGTCCTGTCGCGGTGTCGAAGGGCAAGGCGGCGGCCAAGCCGTCGGCGGCGGCGCGCGACGCGCTGCAGCTGTCGCTGCTGGCCGGCGACGGCCGCGCCGCCGGTCTGACGACCGAACTGCGCGACGAGCTCACGGTGCTTCTGGCCGAACTCAAGCGCCTGCAATCGGCGTTGCGCGGGGCCGGCGAGGGCTGAAAGGCTGACCGGTCGTTCGGACAATCCTGAAAGCGCCCCGGACCGGCCGTCGACCGGGCCTCAGTAGTCGGTGATGCCGCTGCGCGGAATGCGCACCTCGCGGTGGATCCAGACGCTCAGCAGCAGGCCGCAGCCCATCAGCAGCGTCAGCATGGCGGTGCCGCCGTAGGACACGAGCGGCAGCGGGATGCCCACCACCGGGATCAGCCCGGTCACCATCGCGACATTGACGAAGACGTAGAGGAAAAAGGTCGTGGTCAGGCCGATGCCGACCAGCCGGCCGAAATGGCTGCGGGCGCTGAGCGCGATCATCAGCCCGTACACGAACAGCATGGTGTAGAGGAACAGCAGGATCAGCGCGCCGACCATGCCGAACTCCTCGGCCAGCACCACGAAGATGAAGTCGGTGTGCTTCTCCGGCAGGAACATCAGCTGGCTCTGGGTGCCGGCGGTGAAGCCCTTGCCGAACAGGGCGCCGGAGCCGAGCGCGATCTTCGACTGCATGATGTTGTAGCCGGCGCCCAGCGGGTCGCGCTCCGGCTGCAGGAAGGTGTAGACGCGGTTCTTCTGGTAGTCGTGCAGGAACTCCCAGCCGATCGGGATCGCCGACAGGCCGAGCGTGATCGCCACCGCGAATTTCCACAGCCGTACGCCGGTCGCGAACAGCACCGCGCCGCCGGTGAAGATCAGCAGCATGGCGGTGCCGAGATTGGGCTGCATCAGCACCATCCCGACCGGCGCCAGGATCAGCAGCAGCGGCACGATCAGCACCAGCGGGCTGCGCACCTCGATCAGCGAGAAGCCGTGGAAGTAGCGGGCGAGGGCCAGGACCAGGGCGATCTTCATCAGCTCGGACGGCTGGATCACCAGGGGCCCGAGGTTGATCCAGCGTTCGGCGCCCATGCCGACATGGCCCATCATCTGGACCACGATCAGCAGGGCGAAGACGATGGCGTAGACCGGGTAGGCGATCTTCATCCAGATCCGGATGTCGATCATCGCGAAGATCAGCATGACGACGAAGCCGCTGCCGAAGCGGCTCAGCTGCCGGCTGGCCCAGGGCTCCCAGGACCCGCCGCCCGCCGAATACAGCAGCATGACGCCGACCGCGGCGATGGCGCAGACCAGGATCACCAGCCCCCAGCTCATCAGCTGGAGCTTGGTCAGGATGGTGTAGCTCGGGGCGTCGTCGCGTATCCGGAAGCTGCTCATGAACCAGGCAAATCCATCGCCGAAAAGGCGGCCGGACTATGCCCCCGTCAGCGTGGCCGGGCAAGGCCGGGGGATGCGGCGGTGTGACCGGATGGGAGGTCGCGGGAGATCCCGCGACGCCCGGCCGACCTGGCCATGGGTCTTTGTCCGTGAGGCCTAGCTCGCGGGACCGGCGCTGTTGAGGTGCAGCGCAAAGCCGGCCGCATCCGGATCGCCCAGCCCAGGGCGGAGCTGCATGCTCGGGATCCGATAGTCCCCGCCATTCTGCTGCCGGTAGGGGATGGGCGGAGTGGTCGCGAGCGTCCGCATCCGCTCGCGCAGGCGTTCGGCCATGGCCTCGAAACCGGCCTCGTCGAGACGGTCGACGCTGTAGGCCACGAAGGGCGGCAGCACGTCGTAGCCGGGGTAGTAGAGGATCCCGTGATTGATCGGGAACAGCAGGTCGTCGATCGGCCCGTTGACCCCGCGAGGACTGTAATGCTCCTCCCAGCCGCCGGCGGTGACGATCAGCATGGCGCGCTTCCCCGCGAGGGTCCCTTCGCCGTAGCGGTCGCCCCATCGCCGATCGCTGTGCTCGCCGACGCCATAGGCGAAGCCGTAGGCGAACACCCGGTCGACCCAGCCCTTGAGGATCGCCGGCATGGCGAACCACCAGAGGGGGAACTGGAGGATCAGGGCGTCGGCCCACAGCAGCTTCTCGATCTCGGCTTTGACGTCGTCGGTCAGCGTGTCGGTGTCGAAGGCCGTCTTGGAGGCTGCGACCGGCAGGAGTCGAGCATCCGGCGTCAGCGTCGGGAAGTCGGCGCGGTCGACCTCGGACTTCCAGCGGTCAGCGTAGAGATCCGAAACCCGCACCGTGTGGCCCTGGGCCTCGAGCTCCCGCACGGCGACGTCGCGCAGCGCGCCGTTGAGCGAGCGCGGTTCGGGATGGGCGTAGACGAGCAGGATGTTCATGGCGTCAGCACTCCGTGAGGGGGAACCGACCCTTCAGGTGGGCGACGCCGGAGCAATCCGGTATATATGGCCAATGCATAAGATTGTGCCGTTCCATGGATAGATCGGACGTCACGCTGGAGCGCATGCGCAGCTTCATCCGCGTGGCCGAGCGCGGCAGCCTGTCGGCGGTGGCACGCGAATTCGGCGTCGGCCAGTCCACGGTCACGCGGCATCTTCGGGAGCTGGAGGAGGCTGTCGGCGTGCCCCTGCTCAGCCGGACCACCCGGCGGGTGACGCTGACCGATGAGGGCAGCCGCTACTATGCCGACTGCGTCCAGATCCTGCGCCTGGTCGACCAGGCCGGCGACGAGGCGCGGGCGACGCGCGGTGCTGCGGCCGGCACGATCCGGATCTCCTGCACCGCGGCCTTCGGGGTGCTGCATGTCGGTCGGCTGATCTTCGCCTTCCAGGACCGGCATCCGGAGATCCGCATCGATCTCAGCCTGACCGACGAGTATGTCGACCTGGTGCGGGAGGGCGTCGACATCGCGCTCCGCCTGGGCCCGCTGACCGACAGCTCGATGAAGCTGCGGGCGCTGGGCCGGTCCCGGCGGCTGATGGTGGCGGCACCGGCCTATCTGGCGGTGCGGGGCCGCCCGGCCGTACCGCAGGACCTGGCCGGCCATGAGGGCATCCGGATGACCAACATCGCCGGCAGCGACACGCTGGCCCTCGAGGGGCCCGATGGTGAGCGCCACGCGGTGCCCTTTGGCGGTCGGTTCCGGGTCGACCACGGCCTCGCCGCGCGCGAGGCGCTGGTCGCCGGCCGCGGCATCGGCCCGGCCCATCGCTGGCTGGTCGACGACCTGCTGGCGGATGGGCGGCTGGAGGCGATCCTGCCCGGCTATGAGCCGCCGCCCGTCCCCTTGAGCATGCTGATCGTCCCGGAGCGCGCGGGCATCGCCCGCGTCCGCCTGCTTGTCGATTTTCTCATCGACCGGATCGGCGGCATTCCGGGAATCGAGAAGCCTTAATACGGGCTGTCGACGTCCCCGGTCTCGACATAGACGCTCTTCAGCTGGGTGTAGTGCTCCAGAGCGGCCAGGCCGTTCTCGCGGCCGAGGCCGGATTGCTTGGTGCCGCCGAACGGGATCTCGACGGGGGTGATGTTGTAGTTGTTGATCCAGCAGGTGCCGGCCTGCAGCTTGGCCACGACGCGGTGGCCGCGGGCGAGGTCGCGGGTGAACACCCCGGCGGCGAGGCCGAATTCGGTGGCGTTGGCGCGGCGGATGACCTCGTCCTCATCGGTGAAGGTCAGGACGGTCATGACCGGGCCGAAGATCTCCTCGCGCACGATCGACATCTCGTCGTGGCAGGCGTCGAAGATCGCGGGCTCGACGAAATAGCCGTCGGCCAGGGCCGGGTCGGCCGGGACACGGCCGCCGCACACCAGGCGGGCGCCGGCTTGCAGCCCGGCCTCGACATAGCCCAGCACCTTGGCGCGGTGGTCGGCCGAGATCAGGGCGCCAACCTGGGTCTCGGGGTCCATCGGGTCGCCGATCCGCATCCGCTCGGTGCGAGCCAGCAGCAGGTCCATGAAGCGGTTGTGCAGCGGCGCCTCGATGAACACCCGGGTGCCGTTCGAGCAGATTTCGCCCTGGGTGTAGAAGTTGGCCATCATCGCCGCCTTCACCGCGTTCTCGACATCGGCGTCGGCGAAGACGATCAGCGGCGACTTGCCGCCCAGCTCCATGGTCACATGCTTCATCGCCCCGGCGGCCGCGGCCGCGACCTTGCGGCCGGTCGGCACCGACCCGGTCAGCGACACCTTGGCGACATCGGGGTGGGTGACCAGGGCGTGGCCGACCTCGCCCTTGCCCTGGACCACGTTGAACACGCCCAGCGGCAGGCCGGCCTCGATGAAGATTTCGGCCAGCGCCACCGCCGTCATCGGCGTCAGCTCGGACGGCTTGAACACCATGGTGTTGCCGCAGGCCAGCGCCGGGCCGGACTTCCAGCAGGCGATCTGCAGCGGATAGTTCCAGGCGCCGATGCCGGCGACCACGCCCAGCGGCTCGCGGCGGGTGTAGGCGAAGGCGCCGCCGAAATCATGGTGGGTGCCGTGCAGCGACGGGGCCAGGCCGGCGAAGTACTCGATCGCGTCGGCCCCGGAATCGATGTCGACCGCCAGCGCCTCGGCGATCGGCTTGCCGGTGTCCATCACCTCCATCCGCGCCAGCCGGTCGCGGTTGGCGCGCAGCAGGCGCACCGCCTCGCGCAGGATCCGGCCGCGCCGGGTGCCGGTCATCCCGGCCCAGCCGTCGAAGGCGGCCTTGGCGGCGTCGACCGCGCGGCCGACATCGGCCGGGGAGGCGGCCAGCACCCGGCCGACCGGCTTGCCGGTGGCGGGGTTGATGGTGTCGAACGGCGTGCCGCTGCCGTCGACCGCCTGGCCGCCGATGTGCAGCCGGATGGTTTCGACCATGGGGTTCTCCTGCTTCAGCGCTGGGCCGTCTGCCAGTCCGGCGCCTGGTAGACCGGGGCGTTCGAGGGCGGCAGGGGCGTGCGGCCGAGGATGATGTCCGCCGCCTTCTCGCCGATCATGATGGTCGGCGCGTTGAGGTTGCCGCTGACGATCGACGGCATGATCGAGGCGTCGACCACGCGCAGCGACTCCAGCCCGCGCACCCGCGTCTCCGGGTCGACCACCGCCATCTCGTCCGTGCCCATCTTGCAGGTGCAGGACGGGTGGTAGGCGCTGTCGGCCTTGGCCCGGATGAAGGCGTCGATCTCGTCGTCGCTGCGCACCGACGCGCCGGGCGCCATCTCGCTGCCGCGATAGGGGTCGAAGCCGCTCTGGGCGAAGATCTCGCGGGTCAGCCGGACGCAGGCGCGCATGTCGGCGCGGTCATCCTCGGTGGTCAGGTAGTTCGGCTGCAGGATCGGCTTGGCTCGCGGGTCGGACGAGCGCAGCTCGACCCAGCCGCGCGAGGTGGCGCGCATGGTGCCGGCATGGGCCTGGAAGGCGTGGCGGTCGCCCGGCTTGCGGCCGTGGTCGTTCACCACCGACGGCAGGAAATGATACTGGATGTCCGGGTGGCGGATGCCGGGGCGGGACCGGATGAAGCCGCCGGCCTCGAGATGGGCCGAGGTGGTCAGGCCGCTGCGGAACAGGAACCACTCGATCCCGACCTTCGCCTTCACCAGCGGGTTCTCGACGCTGTAGAGGGTGATCGGCTTGGTGCACTCGTACTGGACGTACAGCTCCAGATGATCCTGCAGGTTGCGGCCGACGCCGGGCAGGTCGTGGGTCACGGCGATGCCGTGCCGGCGCAGCTGGTCGGCCGGGCCGACGCCCGACAGCATTAAGAGCTGCGGCGAGTTGATGGCGCCGCCGGCCAGGATCACCTCGCGCCCGGCGCGGGCGGTGCGGATCTGGCCGCCCTGGGCGTATTCGACCCCGACGGCGCGGGTGCCCTCGAACAGGATGCGGGTGGTCAGCGCGCCGGTCTCGATCGTCAGGTTCGGCCGCGACTGCGCCGGCCGCAGATAGGCCTTGGCGGCCGACCAGCGCTCGCCCTTATGGATCGTCATGTCCATCCTGCCGAAGCCTTCCTGCTGGTAGCCGTTCATGTCGTCGGTGAACGGGTACCCGGCCTGCTGCCCGGCCTGGATGAAGGCGTCGAACAGCGGATTCGGCTGGCTGCCGGTGGAGACGTTCAGCGGGCCGTCCGAGCCGCGATAGTCGTCGCCGCCCTTGGCCCGGGTCTCGGCCCGGCGGAAATAGGGCAGCACCTCGGCATAGGACCAGCCGGCGGCGCCCTCATCGGCCCAGCGGTCGTAGTCATAGGCATGGCCGCGGACATAGACCATGGCGTTGAGCGAAGACGAGCCGCCCAGCACGCGGCCGCGTGGCCAGTACATGCGGCGGTTGTCCATCGCCGCCTGCGGCTCGGTCTCGTAGTACCAGTTGTACTTGTCGTCGCCGAGATTGTAGGTCAGCGCCGCCGGCATGTGGATCTTCCAGGTCCGGTCCTCGGGGCCGGCCTCCAGCACCAGCACGCGGTTGCCCGGCTCGGCCGACAGCCGGTTGGCGAGGACGCAGCCGGCCGAGCCGGCGCCGACGATCACATAGTCGAATTCTGTCGTCATGCCTTCCGCTCCTTCGCCTGCGGCCGCATGCTAACGGCGCTGGGCGAGGCGGTGCGTCCGGTTTGCGTCATGCGATGCCGGAAATCGGCCAGCGGTCGCGGGCCGTGCACCGTTAGACTCACCATGAGGCGCCCCGCCGTATGCTTCGATGCCGGACGGGGCGTTCAACGAATGAAAATGTCGAACAGGCGGGCAACAGGAGAGTCGCATGATGTCGGGACGTATGATCGGTCTGGCGCTGGGCATGTCCCTGGCCCTGGCTGCCGGGGCGGCGCAGGCCGCGGATCCGGCGAGCTGCCAGAAGGTGCGGTTTTCCGATGTCGGCTGGACCGACATCACCTCGACCACGGCGCTGACCTCGGCGGTGCTCAAGGGGCTGGGCTATGAGCCCTCGGCCGACCTGCTGTCGATCCCGGTCACCTACATCTCGATGAAGAACAAGAACATCGACGTCTTCCTCGGCAACTGGATGCCGTCGATGACCGCCGATGCGAAGCCGTATTTCGACGACAAGTCGGTGGAGAGCATCAAGGCCAATCTCGACGGCGCCAAATACACCCTCGCCGTGCCGGACTATGTGTACCAGGCCGGGGTCAAGGACTTCGCCGACCTGACCAAGAACGCCGACAAGTTTGCCGACAAGATCTACGGCATCGAGCCGGGCAACGACGGCAACCGGCTGGTCCAGAGCATGATCGACAAGGATGCCTTCGGCCTGAAGGGCTGGCAGCTGGTCGAATCGAGCGAGCAGGGCATGCTGTCCCAGGTCGACCGCGCCATCCGGCGCAAGGAATGGATCGTGTTCCTGGGCTGGGCGCCGCATCCGATGAACAAGAACTTCGCCCTGCAGTACCTGACCGGCGGCGACGACTATTTCGGCCCGAACTTCGGCGGCGCCACCGTCTACACCAACGTCCGCGCCGGCTATCGCACCGAGTGTCCGAATGTCGGCAAGCTGCTCGACAACCTGGCCTTCACCCTCGACATGGAAGCCACGGTGATGGAGGCGATCACCGGCGGCGGCGAGGAAGGCGGCAAGGCGGCCACCGAATACCTCAAGGCCAACCCGGATGTACTGAAGACCTGGCTGGCCGGCGTGACCACCTTCGACGGCAAGGACGGCCTCGCTGCCGTGCAGGCGTCGCTCGGCATCAAGTGACCCGCCCCGGCAGGGCGCCTCGCCGGGCTGAACCGGTGGGCACCCTGCCGAGGGCCACAAAAAGGGACGCCGCATGGACGATCTGAGCGCGCTCTTGTCCCAGAAGATCCCGCTGGGGCTGTGGATCAAGCACCTCACGGATTTTCTGACCAACAATTTCGCCAGCGTCTTCGATGCCATCTCGATCGGCCTCGCCACCGCCATCCAATGGCTGATCGACATCCTGCTGTGGCCGCCGCCGCTGGTGTTCATCGCGATCGTCGCCGTCCTGGCCTATCTCCTGCACCGCCGCTGGCAGTTGGTCGTCCTGGTCGTGATCGGCTTCCTGCTGATCCTCAATCTCGGCTACTGGACCGAGACGATGCAGACCCTGGCGCTGGTGGTCAGCGCCACCTTCCTGTCGCTGGTGATCGGCATCCCGATCGGCATCCTGTCGGCGCACCGGCCGATGGTCTACGCCGTGATCCGGCCGATCCTCGACCTGATGCAGACGCTGCCGACCTTCGTCTACCTGATCCCGACCCTGATCCTGTTCGGGCTGGGCGTGGCGCCGGGCCTGATTTCGACCATCGTCTTCGCCGTGGCCGCGCCGATCCGTCTGACCTATCTCGGCATCCACGGCGTGCCGTCGCCCCTGCTCGAAGCGGGGGAGGCGTTCGGCGCCACCAGGCGGCAGCTGCTGTTCAAGGTCGAGCTGCCGCACGCCCTGCCCACCATCATGGCCGGCCTGACCCAGTGCATCATGCTGTCGCTGTCGATGGTCGTCATCGCCGCGCTGGTGGGGGCCGACGGCCTCGGCAAGCCGGTCGTCCGCGCCCTCAACTCGGTGAATGTCCCCATGGGCTTCGAAGCCGGCCTCTGCATCGTCATCCTCGCCGTCATCCTCGACCGCATGGTGAAAACCGAACGCTCGGCCGGGGGGCCGCACTGATGGCCGACATCCTTCCCGCCGTCCATTTCAACGCCGTCGACGTCATCTTCGGGCCGACGCCGAAGCGGGCGATCAGCCTGCTAGACCAGGGCCGCACCCGGGCCGAGATCCAGGCTGAGACCGGCGACACCCTGGCGGTGGCGGGCGCCGAGCTGTCGATCCCGCCGGGCGAGCTGTGCGTGCTGATGGGGCTGTCGGGGTCCGGAAAATCCTCGCTGCTGCGCTGTGTCAACGGCCTGAACAAGGTGACGCGCGGCCGCATGGTCGTGCGCTGCGACGACGAGGAGGTCGATGTCGCGACCTGCGACGAGCAGACCCTGCGCAAGCTGCGGGCCGACTGGGTGTCGATGGTGTTCCAGCAATTCGCGCTGATGCCCTGGCGCACCATCCGCGAGAATGTCGGGCTCGGGCTCGAGCTCCGCGGCATGCCGAAGGGCGAGCGCGACCGCATCGTCGACGAGAAGCTGGCGATGGTGCATCTCGACAAATGGGCGGGGAAGTATCCGCGCGAGCTGTCGGGCGGCATGCAGCAGCGCGTCGGCCTGGCCCGCGCCTTCGCCACCGATGCCGACATCCTGCTGATGGACGAGCCGTTCTCGGCCCTCGACCCGCTGATCCGCACCCACCTGCAGGACGAGCTGCTCGAGCTGCAGCGCCGGCTGAAGAAGACCATCGTCTTCGTCAGCCATGATCTCGACGAGGCGCTGAAGATCGGCAACCGCATCGTCATCATGGAATCCGGCCGCATCGTCCAGATCGGCACGCCGGAGGAGATCGTCACCAAGCCGGCCGACGATTACGTCGCGAATTTCGTCGCCCATGTGAACCCGCTCAACGTGCTGCGGGCCGAAGCCCTGATGACCCCGCTCGACCTGCTGCCGCGGGAAGGGGATTCGATCCTGGTCGACAAGGCCAAGACCTGCCGCTGCCGGATCGACGATTTCGGCCGGCCGATCGCGGTGACCCAGGCCGACCGGCCGCTCGAGATCGCCGACGGCATCATCAACGGCGTGGTGCCGGGGCAGATCGCGACCATGCCGATCCATGCCTCGATGCGTCGCTTCATCGCCGCCCATGAGGCGACGCGCCAGCCCATTCTGGTCCTTGACGATGATGGCCGGCTGGTGGGTAAAGTGGGGGAGAGCGAGCTCGTGGCCCGCCTGCTTCGCGGCAAAGACCTTTAACGAGAAGGCACTATCTCCGTCTATTGACATATCATTGTAACTTATTCTGCTCTGTCCTTGATCTGGCCGGTATCGCGGATGCGATAAATGGATTGTTTCCTTGTCCGGGTTTCGATATACATAGAAGGCGCATTCATTGATCCCGAGATCAGGCCTCAGATGCCGGTGTCGGACAATAGCGATGTGCCAATACCCTAATCATTAGGGGCGGGGAGTCAGGCAAAACTCGAATAAGAGGGCATTCTGCTGTTTGCGGCGGCGGAAAGGTCTTGCTCCTTTGTCATCGGATTCTGGGGGTATCAATTATGCAGTCCGACACTCTCGTCGATACTGCCGCTGTCGAATTGTCCGCGCAGACTCCAGTCCGGACGGCTCGGCTAGGGCTGGCGGCGAAGCGTTTGATGGATCTGGTTTTATCGATTGTTTTTCTAATCCTGTTTTCGCCGCTTTTCGTGGTGTGCGCCGTCATGATCCGGCGGTCCGGCCGGGGCGTCTTCTACAGTGACCGGCGCGTCGGGCGGGACGGAAAGATTTTCTACTGCCACAAGTTTCGAACGATGGTTCCCAATGCGAACAAGCTGTTGGCGGACCTTCTTCAGAAAGACCCTGAGCTGCGGCGCGAGTGGGAGATCGGCTTCAAGCTGAAGAAGGACCCGCGCGTCACCGCCATCGGCCGCTTCCTGCGCAAGACCAGCCTCGACGAGCTGCCGCAGCTGTTCAACGTGCTGAAGGGCGAGATGAGCCTGGTCGGCCCGCGCCCGATGTTCGAGGAAGAGCAGGAACGCTGGGGCGCCGCGATCCACTACTACTACAGCACCCGGCCCGGCATGACCGGCGTCTGGCAGATCTACGGCCGCAGCGACACCAGCTACGAGACGCGGATCCGGCTGAACGTCGAGTATGTCCGGAACTGGAGCTTCGGGCGCGATGTCGTGATCCTGTTCATGACGCCCCGGGTGTTCTTCCCCGGCTCCGGCGCCTACTGACAGAGCCCGGCGACAGCCGCATCCCCGACATGACCAAGACGGCCCCCGCCCGGCGGGGGCCGTCTTCGTTTCGGCGCACCTTCCGCCCCGTCCCGGCCGGGGCTATAGGAAGGCGCGACCCGATGCGGAGGATATTCGGCCCGTGCCCATGACCAGACGACCCTTCCTGTTCCTGTTGCCGGTGCTCGCCGCCGGCCTGTGGGGGCATGCCGCCCTGGCCGATGCCACCGCCGTGGCCGCCCATTATGACCTGCCGGTCAACGATGTCGCCTACATCCTGTTCGACGCCCAGAGCGGCCAGCTGATCGACACGGCGCAGGCGACACGGCCAATGATCCCGGCCTCGACGATGAAGGTCGCGTCGATGTCGGCGGCGATCGAGATCCTCGGCGCCGATCACCGATTCTCGACCGTCGTCACCGCCAGCGGAGCGATCGCCGGCGGGGTGCTGCATGGCGACCTCATGCTGATCGGCGGCGGCGACCCGTCGCTCGACATCAACGACCTCGCCGATCTCGCCGCCCAGGTCCGCAAGGCCGGGATCACCAAGGTGGACGGCCGCTTCATCGTCGACGACACGGCGCTGCAGACCCTGCCGTTCCTCGACCCGCTGCAGCCCTACGCCGCCTCCTACAATCCCGGTTTGTCGGGGCTGGCGGTGAACTTCAACGCGGTGCGGGTGAGCTGGCAGAAGAAGCAGGGCCGCTTCGACGCGCGGACCGAGGCGGTCGCCGACGGCCGCAACATGGTGCTGCCCTGGGTCGGCGTCAGCCAGGGGCCGGCGACGCCCTACCGGCCGGTCGACGGGCGCGAGGGCTGGGTGCTCTCCGCGGCGCTGCCCGACAAGGGCTCCGACATGCTGCCGGTCCGCCACCCCACGGCGACGGCGGCGGAGATCTTTCGCACAGTGGCCCATGAGGCGGGCGTGGCGCTGCCGGCTGCGGTGATCGGCCAGCGCCCGTCGGAAGGCACGATCGTGGCGCGGCACGACAGCGAGCCGCTGGCCATGATCGTCACCCGGGTCCTGAAGTACAGCAACAACCTGTCGGCCGAGATGATCGGCATGATGGCGGCGCGCCAGCTGCTGGGCCGCACCAGCGTGACCCAGGCCGAGGCGGGGAAGGCCATCGCCGCCTGGTGGGCGCAGAAGGTGCCGAAGCTGGACTGGAGCGGCCTGTCCATTCCGGGCGCCTCGGGGCTCAGCACCCGGGCCCGGATCTCGCCGATCCAGATGGCGGCGGTGCTGATCGAGGGCAACCAGATCGGCATGGCCGCGCTGATGCCGGAGCGGGGGGATGGCGGCGCCGAGGCCGAGGCCGGCGAGCCGGCGCCGCTGGCGGCGGGGCGGCTGCGGGCTAAGACCGGCACCATGGGCTATGTCCGCGGCCTGGCCGGATATCTCTCGGCCAACAGCGGCCGCCAGCTCGGCTTCGTCATCTATGTGGTCGACGAGAACCAGCGCGCCGCCGCCGATGCGGCGACCGACCCGAACGTGCTGGCGGTGTCGCAGCCGGCGCGGCGCTGGCTCGGCCGGGCGCGGGCGGTCGAGCGCGAGCTGCTGCGGCAATGGGCTGCGGCTTACTGAGACCGTCCGGAAAGGCATCGGCCTTTCCGTCCCGGCGTCACATCAGGTCGCGCAGGCGGTACCAGGTCATGGCCATCACCAGGGCCGGCATGCGCAGCAGCCGGCCGCCGGGGAAGGGCTGGTGCGGGATCCGGGCGAAGACGTCGAATCGGTCGGCCTGGCCGCGAATGGCCTCGGCGATCACCCGCCCGGCCATGCCGGTCAGCAGCACGCCATGGCCGGAAAAGCCCTGGGCGAAGTAGACGTTCGGCGCCAACCGGCCGAAATGCGGCGTGCGGTTGATGGTGATGCCGACATAGCCGCCCCAGCAGTACTCGACCTTGGCGTTGGCCAGGCGGGGCAGGGCGCGCACCATGGTGCGGCGCATCTGGTCGGCCAGCCGCCGCGGCTCGTAGCCGGAATAGCTGACTCCGCCTCCGAACAGCATCCGGGTGTCGTGGCCGAGCCGGTAGTAGTTCAGCACGAAGTTGATGTCGGCCACGGCGAAGCCGGACGGGATGGTCTGCTGCGCCAGCTCCTCGCCCAGCGGCTCGGTGGCGATGATGTAGGTGCCGACCGGCATGACCCGTGAGCGGATGGTGCGGTCGACCTCGGCCGACAGCGACGGCAGGTAGGCGTTGCCGCACAGCGCCACGAAGCCGGCGGTGATCCGGCCCTTCGGCGTCGTCGCCACCGCCGGGTCGCCCTGGTCCAGCCGGGTGACCGGCGTGTCCTCGAAGATCCGCACGCCCAGCGCCCGGGCCGCATCGGCCAAGCCCAGCGCATAGTTCAGCGGGTGCAGCTGGCCGCTGCCGCTGTCGAGCAGCCCGCCGACATAGTCCGGGGCGTCGACCAGCGACCGGATCTCGGCCCGCGACAGCATCCGGCCCTGGTGGTAGCCGAGGCCCTCCCATTCCGCGGCATGATCCTGCAGCTCGGCCATGTGGCGGCGCTTGAGCGCCCCCAGCACATAGCCCCAGCGCAGGTCGCAGTCGATGCCGTGGCGCTCGACCCGGTCGCGCAGGATGGTCTTCGCCTCCTCCGACATGTCCCACAGCTTGCGGGCGTCGTCGCGGCCGACCCAGGCGGCGATGGTGCTGATGTCCTTGTTGAAGCCGGTCACTGCCTGGCCGCCATTGCGGCCCGAGGCGCCCCAGCCCACCCGCTTGGCCTCGACCAGCACGACGTCGAGGCCGCGTTCCCTCAACTCGATCGCGGCGCTGAGCCCGGTGTAGCCGCCGCCGACCACGAGCACGTCGCAGCGCAAATCCTCGTCCAGGGACGGGAAGCGCAGGGTGCGGTTGGCGGTGGCGGCGTACCAGGAGCGCACGTGCTCGGCAGCTTGCATGACACGACGATCGTGGCCTCGGATGCCGCCTTCAATAGCTTGGGCCGGGGAGGGGCGGCCAGCACGGCGAACGCCCGGTCCGCCATGCCGGTGCCGCATGGCGGACCGGGCGCCTCCGCTCAGGCGTCGCGGCCCCAGGCAGGGAAGGGATCGGGCAGGTCGGCCCAGGCGTCCGGGTCGAAGGTCTCGGCGTCGACCAGGCAGGCATCGAGGCTCTGCCGGATCGCCGCCTGGTCCATGTCGATGCCGATGAACACCAGCTCCTGCCGGCGGTCGCCGAAGACCGGGTCCCAGCGGCTGTCGATCAGCTGGCGCATTTCCGGATGGTCGGGCCAGCGGTCGCGCGGGATCGCCGCCCACCAGAAGCCGATCGCCTCATGGCGCAGGAAGGCGCCGGCCTGGCTCATCTCCCCGACCCAGCGCGGGCGGGTGGCCAGCCAGAAATGGCCCTTGGAGCGGATCACGCCCGGCCAGGTCCGGTTGAAGACGGCGTTCAGGCGGGCGGGGTGGAAGGGGCGGCGGGCGCGGTAGACGAAGCTCTCGACGCCGTATTCCAGCGTCTCCGGCTTGTGGTCGGCGAAGTGGTACAGTTCCTTGTACCAGAGCGGATGTTCGCGGGCCCGGTCGAAGTCGAAGCGCCCGGTGTCGAGGATGGCGTCCAGCGCGACGGCGCCGAAATTCGCCTCGACGATGGCGGCCTCCGGGTTCAGCCCGGCGACGATGCGGCGGACAATCTGGCGCTGCTCCGGCGTGGCGGCGTCGATCTTGTTGATCACCACGACATCGGCGAATTCGATCTGGTCGACCAGCAGGTCGACCAGGGTGCGGCCGTCCTCGTCGCCGGCGGTCTCGCCGCGGTCGCGCAGGAAGTCGGTCGAGCTGAAGTCGCGCAGCAGGTTGGCGGCATCGACCACCGTGACCATGGTGTCGATCCGCGCCACGTCGCCCAGCGACATCTCGGCCTCGTCACGGAAGTCGAAGGTCGCGGCCACCGGCAGCGGCTCCGAGATTCCGGTCGATTCGATCACCAGGTGGTCGAAGCGGCCCTGCTCGGCCAGGCGGCGGACCTCGTGCAGCAGGTCGTCGCGCAGGGTGCAGCAGATGCAGCCATTGATCATCTCGACCAGAGTCTCGTCGGTGCGGCTGAGGTTGCCACCGCCGTCGCGGACCAAATCCGCGTCGATGTTCACCTCGCTCATGTCGTTGACGATGACCGCGATCCGGCGGCCTTCGCGGTTGTTCAGGATGTGGTTCAGCAGCGTGGTCTTGCCGGCGCCGAGGAAGCCGGACAGCACGGTGACGGGTAGGCGGGTGTCGGGCTGCGGCATGGTCATGACACCAGCTGCGGGCGGGCGGGTTCGGCCGCCGCGGTGTCGAGGCGCAGCTCGATCGACAGCGAGCCCAGCAGGTCGGCGCAGCGGTCCATGCCATGGACGGCGACCAGCCGCGGCATGGCTTCGGTCAGCAGCGCTGTTGCAAGGGCCGCAGGGGACAGACCGATGGCCTCCAGGCCGGTGAGGAGCGTCCGGATCTCTCCGGTGGCGCGGGTGAAGCCGGCCGGCGTCCGGATCCCGGGCGCGATCTGTTCGGTGGTGGTGCTGTGGTCTGGCATCCTGGCTCGTCCTTTGATCTTAATGTTATATCATAACAATAAAGATCAAAGCGCAACCCCCGATGCGCCGGGCGGTCGGATCGCGAGTCGATCACGATGGATTCGGAGGAAGGACCGGGAGCCGAATCTCCGGGTCTCAGCCGGTCGCCTGGCCCCGGCACGGCCCCGGTTTGAACACCCGCACTGTCGCGGCAGGGTGTCGCAGCAGCGCCGCCGGCGGCCGGATCGGCCGGGGCATGAAGCCGCCGCCGCAGTTCGGGCACCGGCCGCCCAGCACCGTCTCGGCACAGGTCGAACAGAAGGTGCATTCGAAGCTGCAGATCATCGCCTCCGGTGACTCCGGCGGCAGGTCGCGATCGCAGCATTCGCAGCCAGGGCGCAGTTCCAGCATGGAGGCCTCCTCGACACCGACCGCTTCAGGATGGCGACGGCCGGCCGCGGCGGCGAGGCCATTCTGCCGTCGCTTTCGGCCATTTCCAGCGCGCCGGATCGCCCATTTCACCCGGGCCCGTCGCCGGAAACCTGATTTCTCGTTTTTGGATTCATACAGTTCAGTAAGTTGCAGACTATTCCGACAAAAAGGGTACGCTTGGGAGTCAGTATCCGTTGCTGATCAACCCGGAGATATCGATGCGCGTCGGCCGAATTGACGATCCCGCCAAACGGATGCTCGGGTGGCTCGTGCGATATTCGGTGGCCGGTCGACATACCCGGAAATTCTTCTCCGACCTGGTGTTCGGGACGTCGGCCGAGGCCAAGGCGGCAGCCGTGGCGTTCGCCCTGGCACATCTCGGGGAGCACACCGAGATCCGCTCGCTGCGCACCCGGCTGATGCCGCGCAAGAACACGCCGCACGGCGTGCCCGGGGTGGCGCGCTATATCCGCCCCGGCGGGACCTCGGCGTTCTGGACCGCCTATTGGACGCGGGACGGGGTGCGGCAGCAGAAGAAATTCTCGGTGGCGCTGCATGGCGAGCACGATGCCCGGGAGCTGGCCTTCTCGATGCGCGCCGAGATGACGGCCGACAGTGCTGAGCGGCTGGCGGAACTGCTGGAGATCTACGCGCCCGATCGCGCTGGCCCCGCCAAGAAGGCCGCGCACCGGCCGAAGCAGAAGGTGGCCGAACCGGCGCGTGCCGCAGCCCCCAGCCGGCGACCCAAGCCGTCGGTCGGCTCGGATCGCCGGGAGAACCGGCGGCAGGCCTGATCCTCAGACTTTATTCAGATACCAGTCGTATTCCAGCTGGGTGATCTGGGAGAAGAACTTGTCGCGCTCGGCCCATTTCAGGGCGAGGTAGACGTCCAGGAAGCGGCGGCCGAAGACCTCGTTGTAGAAGGCCGAACTGTCGAGCTGCTCCAGCGCGACGATCCAGGACGAGGTCAGCGTCGGCTCGATCTTGTCATAGGCATTGCCCTGGATCGGCGGGCCCGGATCGATCTGCCGCTGGATGCCGTGATGCGCCCCGGCCAGCACCGCCGCGACCACCAGATAGGGGTTGCAGTCGGCCCCGGCCACCCGATGCTCGACGCGGCGGTCCTTCGGCTTGCCCGGCGGGATGCGCAGCGAGACGCTGCGGTTGTTCGCCGCCCAGGTCGGGGCGTGCGGCACGTAGGAATTCGGCTGGAACCGGCGGAAGGAATTCTGGTTCTGGGCGAACACCGCCATGCCGTCGGCCATGGTGGCGCCCAGGCCGCCGATCGCATGGCGCAGCATCGGGGTGCCGTGCGGGTCGTCGGCCGCGAACAGGCTGACGCCATTGTCGTCCAGCATGCTCATATGGATGTGGAAGCCGCTGCCCGCCTGGTCGGGGTAGGGTTTGGCCATGAAGGTGGCCTCGACCCCGTGCTTGGCCGCCACCGACCGGACCACGCGCTTGAACAGCACCGCGTCGTCGCAGGCCTCGAGCGGGTCGCTGACATGGCGCAGGTTGATCTCGTACTGGCCCGGGGCGTATTCCGAGACGAGGCTGTCGACCGGGATGCCCTGGGCCACGCAGGTGTCGTAGATCTCGTGCAGCAGCTCGTTGAAATCGTGCAGCTCGTCGATGCCATAGACCTGGGTGGTGTCCTGCCGCTTGCCGCTGACCGGTGAGACCGGCGGGCGGGGCCGGCCGTCCTCGCCGCGCTTGCGGTCGACCAGGTAGAATTCCAGCTCGACCGCCACCACCGGGTTCAGGCCGTCGGCCTTCAGCCGGTTGACGATGTTGGCCAGCACGGTGCGCGGATCGGCGAAGAAGGGGGACCCGTCGAGATCCTGCATCGCCAGCAGCACCTGGCCGGTCGGTCGCGACAGCCAGGGCACCGGGTCGAGCGTGTGGGGGACGGGGAAGCAGTCGCGATCCGCATCGCCGTCGGCGAAGCCGAGGCCGGTTTCCTCGACGGTCTCGCCGGTGATGTCGGTGGCGAACAGCGAGCCGGGGAAGGTCAGTCCATCGCGGAAGATCTTGTCGAGCGCGGTGACCGGGACCTTCTTGCCGCGCAACACGCCGCACATGTCGCAAACCAGGGCGTCGATGTGGGTAATGTCAGGATATTGCGCGCGGAAATTGTTTACGATGTCGTTCGATGTATTGCCATGCATTTGGTCACGCATTTGTTGCCGAGAGGTCGCCATCCTCGCAGGCGGCACGAAACTGTCAAGCCGGGCCGGATTTCTTGCGGTTTTCACATCAGCCCCCTTCCCACCCCCCGGGGGGGCTCAGCTATGGTGGTCGCTCTCCGAAACGAGAAGCGGGGTCCGCCTAAAGGGGCGGCACCATGATTTTATGCAGAAGCTGGAAGACTTCATTCACGAACACGGCGTGACCGAAGTCGAGTGCCTGGTGCCCGATATGAACGGGATTGCCCGGGGTAAGATTCTTCCCGACGAGAAATTCATCAAGGGCCTGAAGACCCGCGGGATGCGCATCCCGGAATCGATCTTCATGCAGACGGTGACGGGCGACTATCCCGACGACGACGTCACCAGCCCCGCCGACATCGACATCTACATGGTGCCGGACCCGGAGACGGCCCGCATCGTGCCCTGGTACCAGGAGCCGACGGCGCAGGTGATCTGCGACGCCGAATATGTCGACGGCAGCCCGTGCGAGATCTCCTGCCGCCACGTGCTGCGCCGGGTGCTGAAGCTGTACGAGGCCAAGGGCTGGAAGCCGCTGGTGGCGCCCGAGCTTGAATTCTACCTGGTGAAGAAGAACATCGACCCGGACTATCCGTTGGAGCCGCCGATCGGCCGGTCCGGCCGGCCGGAGACCGGGCGCCAGTCCTACGGCATCGATGCGGTCAACGAATTCGACCCGATCTTCGAAGAGATCTACGACCATTGCGAGGCGATGGGCCTCGATGTCGACACCCTGGCGCATGAGGCCGGGGCGGCGCAGATCGAGATCAACTTCAACCATGGCGACGCGCTCGACCTCGCCGACCAGGTGCTGATCTTCAAGCGCACGGTGCGCGAGACGGCGATGCGCCACGACGTCTACGCCACCTTCATGGCCAAGCCGCTGCAGAACGAGCCGGGCAGCGCCATGCATCTGCACCAGAGCGTGAACGACGCCAAGACCGGGCGGAACCTGTTCGCCACCGACACCGGCGGCAACAGCGAGCTGTTCCTGTCCTACATCGCCGGCCTGCAGAAGTTCGTGCCGGCGGCGATGCCGCTGTTCGCCCCGAACGTGAACTCGTACCGCCGCCTCGATCCCGAGAGCGACGCACCGATCAACGTGCATTGGGGCATGGACAACCGCACCGTCGGTTTCCGGGTGCCGATCGACGAACCCCAGGCCAAGCGGGTCGAGAACCGCGTCGCCGGCGCCGACTGCAACCCGTATCTGATGTTCGCGGCGTCGCTGGCCTGCGGCTATCTCGGCATCGTCAACGAGATGACGCCGTCGAACCCGGTCGAGGGTTCGGCCAAGCGGCTGGCCTTCACCCTGCCGCGCCACCTCTATGACAGCCTGAACAAGTTCTCGGCCTCGCGCCCGCTGCGCGAGGTGCTGGGCGACAAGCTGGTCGATGCGGTGTGGTGGGTGAAGAACAAGGAGTACGACGCCTACCACCGCGTCATCAGCTCGTGGGAACGCGAGAACCTGCTGCTGAACGTCTGACCCTGGCGCCGGGCCGGTTTCGGCCGGCCCGGCGCCCGGCCGCGCCCCGGGCTTCGGTGCGAGTCCCGCGCCTGTCCACTGGTGGAATCCGCCGGCCGCGGATGACGGCCATGCCCTGCGCGGGCATGTCGGGTGGCACGGCGCCCTTGAACCGGCGCCGCGGCTGCCAAAGTTCAAGCCATGACATTGCCCCTCTCGGTCCTCGACCTCGCGCCGATCGCCTCCGGCTCCCCGCCCGGCCAGGCCGTCCGCAATTCGCTCGACCTCGCCCGGCTGACCGATCGCCTCGGCTACGTCCGATACTGGGTGGCCGAGCATCACTCGATCCCCGGCGTGGCCTCGACCGCGCCGGAGATCCTGATCGGCCACGTGGCCCAGGTGACCGAGCGCATCCGCGTCGGCTCCGGCGGCGTGATGCTGCCGAACCACGCGCCGCTGCGGGTGGTCGAGGCCTTCAAGATGCTGGAATCCCTGCATCCCGGCCGGATCGACCTCGGCCTCGGCCGCGCCCCGGGCTCGGACGGGCTGACCGCGCTGGCGCTGCGCCGGTCGCGCGACGCGGTCCATGCCGACGATTTTCCCGAGCAGTATGCCGAGCTGCGGGCCTTCGCCGACGGCACCTTCCCGGCTGACCACGGCTTCCGGTCGGTCCGTGCCGTGCCTGAGGACGTGCCGCTGCCGCCGGTGTGGATGCTGGGCTCCAGCGATTTCGGCGCCCGCTTCGCCGCCCATATCGGCGTCGGCTTCGCCTTCGCCCATCATTTCAGCCCGCAATACACGATGCCGGCGATGCATCTGTACCGCACCAATTTCCAGCCCTCGGCGACGATGCAGGCGGCGCATTCGATCCTGACCGTCTCGGTCTACTGCGCCGAGGATGCGGAGGAGGCCGAGCGGCTGGCGCTGCCGCACCAGATGTCGATGGCGCGGCTGCGCACCAACCGCCCGATCCAGCTGCCGAGCCCGGAGGAGGTGCTGGCCTATCGGTATTCGCCGGAGGAGCAGCGCCTGGCCGAAAGCTCGCGCCGCAACCAGATCGTCGGCACGCCCGAGACGGTGAAGGCCGAGATCGAACGCCTGGCCGGCGAGACCGCGGCCAGCGAGGTGATGATCACCAGCATGATCCACGACCACGCCGCCCGCCTGCGGTCCTACGAGTTGGTGGCGCAGGTGTTCGGGATGACGCCCGTGGCTTGAAGACAAGGCCGCGCCGCCTCGGCTTCAGCCGGGGCGGGCGCTCTTTCCCATGGGCCAGCTGGCCATGACTGCCTTTGCGCTTCTGTTGCATTCATAGCGCTAATCCGCTTGTCCTGTAACACCTGCCAAACACAACAAGAGGATCTTTCGGGCAGCTGAGCTCGAAAGAGGATCCTGAGATGTCTGGCGATCAGGCCAAATCGGACGCGCATGAAATATTCTCGCCGCAGCAGAATGCGCGGCCGGGAAACCGCTACCTGACCGAGCTGACCGACGGCGATGGGGATTACTGCGTGATGCAGTGCACGTTGCCGCCTGGCGTGATCGTGCCGCTGCACAGCCATGCCGATCGCGAGACCTTCTATGTCATCGACGGACATCCGGATGCCTTCCTGGGTGATCGCTGGCAGACGCTCGGCCCGGGGGATGTGTTCGACGCCCAGGACGGCATCCGGCACGCCTGGAGAAATTCGTGCGGGGCCACCGTCTCCATGCTGTGCGTGACCACCATGCGGATGGGCCGGTTCCTGCGCGATGCCGCGGTCGGCCGGGCCTCGGCTGATCCGGCGAAGGACGCCCAGCGCTTCCTGAAGCTCGTCCAGGAGCA
This sequence comes from Inquilinus sp. 2KB_23, assembly GCF_052115705.1. Classification (NCBI taxonomy): domain Bacteria; kingdom Pseudomonadati; phylum Pseudomonadota; class Alphaproteobacteria; order Rhodospirillales; family Rhodospirillaceae; genus Inquilinus; species Inquilinus sp. 2KB_23. The sequence goes on from NZ_JBFRHF010000009.1 coordinate 52,996, forward strand.
CGGATACTGGCTCGCCAGCCCGGAAGAGAATGCCGCCATCGGGCTCACCATCCATTGGGATGGCGATGGCAGGCGGAAGCAGGGCCTCGATCCGGCCTGATCTCTGAGACTGTGGAAGGGCCAGGCGGCGGCGCCCGCACGCCTCCGCCCCTCGGACGATGATCCGCCTGCCTCATCGCCGCACCCGGCGGGAGACCCCTTGCGCCCCCCGGCGGGCCGCGCTACATCCCCCGCCCTTTCCCAACAGCCCCGTCCGATCGGACCTGGGGCTTTTCTGCTTTGCGGAGCGGAGGCGGACATGACGGTCTGCGGCCTGGATTTCGGCACCTCGAACTCGACCCTCGGCATCGTCGACGGGCAGGGCGCGCGGCTGCTGCCCCTGGAAGGCGCGGCGACGACGCTGCCCAGCGCGATCTGGTTCGACCTGGTCGGCGGCGCGCCGCAGTTCGGCCGCTCGGCCATCGACTCCTATGTCGAAAGCCTGGAAGGTCGGCTGATGCGGTCGATCAAATCCGTCCTCGGCACGCCGCTGATCGAGGAAGACACCTGGGTCGGGCGTGAGCGGATCGGCTTCAAGCGGGTGATCTCCCTGTTCCTGGCCGAGATGAAGGCGCGGGCGGAAGCGGCCTGTGGCCACGCGCTGGAGCGGGTGGTGCATGGCCGGCCGGTCCACTTCGTCGATGACGATGCGGCCGGCGACAGCAAAGCCCAGGACGCGCTGGAGGCGATCGCCCGCGAGGCCGGCTTCAGCGAGGTGTCGTTCGAATACGAGCCGATCGCCGCGGCCCGGACCTACGAGGCCGGGCTGTCGCGGGAGGAGGTGGCGCTGATCGTCGACATCGGCGGCGGCACCTCCGACATCTCGATTGTGCGGCTGGGGCCGCAGCGCCGGGCACTGCCGGAACGGGCGGCCGACATCCTGGCCAATGACGGCATCCGGCTGGGCGGCACCGATGTCGACCGGCTGTTCAGCCTGGCCACGGTGATGCCGGCGCTCGGCCTCGGCACCAAGATGAAGCGCCCCGGCGCGGTGGCGCCCAGCCGCTACTTCCACATGCTGGCGACCTGGAGCCGGATCAACGCCCTCTACGCCCCCAAGGTGGTGGCGGAGATCCAGGACGTGCAGCGGGAATCGCGCGATCCGAAGAAGTTCGACCGGCTGCTGCGGGTGCTGGAGAACAATCTCGGCCACAGCCTGGCGCTGCGGGTCGAGGCCGCGAAGATCGCGCTGGGCGACCGCGACCCGACCGTGATCGACCTTCGCCTGGTTGAGCCCAAGCTGGGGTTGCGTGCCGGCCGGGCGGCGCTGGACATGGCGATCCAAGACGCGGTTGGCCGGCTGTCGGCCCTGATCCGCCGCTGCATCCAGACGGCGGGCCTGGCGCCGCACCAGCTCGACGCCGTGTTCCTCACCGGCGGCTCGGCCCTGTTGCCGGCCTTCCGCGCGGCGTCGCTGGCCGAGGCGCCGGGTGCCCGGGTGGTCGAGGGCGACAGCTTCGGCGCGGTCGGCGTCGGCCTGGCCATCGAGGCGCAACGCCGGTATGGGCCGTAAGGTCCGGATTTAAGTCCCGGTCTGCTCCGGCAGCATCCGGTCCAGCGTGCCGTCCCGCCGGATGGCGACATGCCAGACCGCCGCCGCGATATGCAGCGCGACCAGGCCGTAGATCGCCCATTGCCCGATCGCATGGGCGGTGCTGCCGATCTGCCAGATCGCTTCGGTTGCCGGGGTCAGCAGCGGCACCTCGAACAGGCCGAAATACGGGATGGTGCGCCCGCGGCCGGCGGACATCAGATAGCCGCTCAGCGGCATCGCCAGCAGCGCGACGTAGAGCAGCCAGTGACTTGCCATAGCCGTGGCGGATTCCCAGGCCGCCCACCGCGTCGCGGGCGGCGGCGGGTGGATCGCCCGCCACACCAGTCGCGCGGCGGTCAGGACCAGGATCGTCAGCCCGACTGATTTGTGCAGCATGAGGGCGGTGGCGCGCGAGACGTCGCCGTTCGGCAGGCTCTCCATCACCCAGGCCAGGACCAGGACGGCGGCCATCAGCGCCGCCGAGATCCAGTGCAGCCATTGGGCGGCGGCGGTGTAGCGGCCGGTGGTCCCGGGCGCGGCGGTCGTCACATCCGTGCTCATTCGTGGCCCTCCTGCAATGACGGGGATGGCGCGGCGGTGCTGCGGGAAAGGCGTCGGGCGGCTTGCTCCATCCCGCGGCAGGCGACGTAGAAGGCGGGGGTGAAGATCAGGCCGAAGACGGTCACGCCGGCCATCCCGAAGAACACCACCACGCCCAGCGACTGGCGCATCTCCGCCCCGGCGCCGGTGGCCAGCACCAGCGGCAGCACGCCGAGGATGAAGGCCAGCGAGGTCATCACGATCGGGCGCAGCCGCACCCGTGCCGCCTCGATTGCGGCCGCGAAGCGGTCGGTGCCCGTGGCCTCGGCCTGGCGCGCGAATTCGACGATCAGGATCGCGTTCTTGGCGGCCAGGCCGATCAGCACCACGAACCCGATCTGCGCCAGGATGTTGACGTCCATGGCGGAGGCGAGCAGCCCGGTCAGCGCCGCCAGCAGGCACATCGGCACGATCAGGATCACCGACAGCGGCAAAGTCCAGCTCTCGTACAGCGCGGCGAGCAGCAGGAAGACGAACACCGCCGAGGCCGCGAAGACCAGCAGGGCGCTGGTGCCGGCCAGCCGCTCCTGCAGCGCCACCTCGGTCCATTCGAAGCCGTAGCCGTCGGGCAGGGTCTCGGCGGCGATCTGCTCCATCCGGTCCAGCGCGGTGCCGGTCGACACGCCGGCCGCGGCGGCGCCCTGGACCTCGGCCGCGGGGTACAGGTTGTAGCGCGGGATGCGGTACGGGCCGGCCCGCTCCTCGAAGGTCGCGACCGAGCCGAGCGGCACCATGGCGCCGGAGTCGCTGCGGGTCTTCAGCCCTTCCAGCGCCGCCGGGTCCTGGCGGAACCGGGCATCGGCCTGGGCCCGGACCTGGAAGGTGCGGCCCAGCAGGTTGAAGTCGTTGACATAGGCCGAGCCGAGATAGATCTCGAGCGTCTCGAACACGCGGGATGCCGGCACCCCCAGCATCTCCGCCTTCACCCGGTCGATATCGGCGTACAGCTTCGGCGTCGCCGTGTTGAACGGGCTGAAGACATTGGCGAATTCGGGCGACTGGCCGGCCGCGGCGACGACCTGGCGGACGGCGGCTTCCAGCTCCTCCGGCGTGCCGCCGGCGAGGTCCTCGACCATCAGCTTGAAGCCGCCGGTGTTGCCCATGCCGCGGACCGAAGGCGGCTTGATCGGGATCACCCGCGCCTCCGGCACGTCGGCCAGGCGGGCGGTCAGGTCGGCGATGACCCGGTCGACGGTCTGGCCGCGCGCCGCCCGTGCCGCATAGGGATCCAGGATGGCGAAGACGACGCCGCTGTTCGAGGCGTTGGTGAAGGTGGCGCCGTCGAGGCCGGCGATGGCGACCGTGTGGGCCACGCCCGGGGTCGCGTCCAGCCGGTCGGAGACCGCCTTCATCGCCGCGTCGGTGCGGGCCAGGGCGGCGCCGGGCGGCAGCTGCACCGCGGTCAGGAAATAGCCCTGGTCCATCACCGGGATGAAGCCGGTCGGCGCCCGGCTGAACTGCCAGCCGGTCAGCCCCAGCAGCCCGGCATAGGCGACCAGCATCAGCAGCCCGACGCGCAGCAGCCGGCGGGTCAGCCCGCCATAGCCGAGCGATATCAGGTCGAAGCCGGCGTTGAAGCCGCGGGCGCCGGCGGCCAGGCCGCGCAATAGGACGTTGCGGGGCTTAGCCGTGTGCTCGCCATGCGGCCGCAGAAGCAGGGCGCACAGCGCCGGGCTCAGCGTCAGCGACACGAAGGCGGAGATCGCCGTCGCCGCAGCGATGGTGACGGCGAACTGGCGGAAGAACCGGCCGGAGATGCCGGACATCATCGCCGCCGGGACAAACACCGCGCACAGCACCAGGGCGATGGCGATCAGCGCGCCGCCGATCTCCTCCATCGACTTGTGGGCGGCTTCCTTCGGCGACAGGCCGGCGCGCAGATGGCGTTCGGCATTCTCGACCACCACGATGGCGTCGTCGACCACGATGCCGATGGCCAGGACCAGGCCGAGCAGCGACAGGTTGTTCAGCGAATAGCCCAGACCGGCCATCACGGCGAAGGTGCCGATCAGCGAGATCGGGATCGCCAGGATCGGGATGATCCCCGCCCGCCAGCTGTGCAGGAACAGGATCACCACCAGCACCACCAGGGCGATCGCCTCTAGGATCGCCTTGTAGACCTCGCTGACCGACTCGGCGATGAACCGGGTCGGGTTGAACGGGATGGCGTAGTCGACGCCGGCCGGCAGGCTGCGACCCAGCTGCGCCATGGCCGCGACGATGCGGTCGGCGGTCTCCAGTGCGTTCGAGCCGGGCTGCTGGAACACCTGGATCGGCTGCGAGGTCCGCCCGTCGAACAGGGCGCCGCCGCGGAAGCTCTGCGCCGTCAGCTCGACCCGGGCGACGTCGCGGATCCGGGTGACGCGGCCGTCGGCGTCGGTCTTGACGATGATGTTTTCGAACTCGGCGGGGTCGGACAGGCGCCCCAGTGTCTCGACATTCAGCTCGAAGGCGCCATCGGACGACACCGGCGGCTCGTTCAGGACGCCGGCCGCCACCTGCACGTTCTGGGCCCGCAGCGCCGCCAGCACCTCGCCGGCCGTCAGGTTGCGGGCGGCGACCGCGTCCGGGTCCAGCCAGACCTGCATGGCGTAGTCGCGGGCCGTGGGCATGCGGACATCGCCGACGCCGTCGACCCGCAGCAGCGCGTCGCGGATCCGCAGCGTGGCGTAGTTGGAGAGGTAGAGCGGCGTGCGCGAGCCGTCCGGCGAGAACAGCTGCACCACCAGCAGGATGTCCGGCGACGATTTCCGCACCGTGACGCCGAGGCGGCGCACCTCTTCCGGCAGCCGCGGCTCGGCCACCGCCACCCGGTTCTGCACCAGCACCTGCGCCTCGTCGAGGTCGGTGCCCAGCGCGAAGGTGACGGTGATGCCGAGCTGGCCGTCGCCGGTGGCCTGCGAGGACATGTAGAGCATGTTCTCGACGCCGTTGATCTCCTGCTCGATCGGCACGGCGACGGTGCTGCTCATCACCTCGGCCGAGGCGCCGGGATACTGGGCGCGGACGACGACAGTGGGCGGGGTGATCTCGGGATACTGCGCCAGCGGCAGCGTGAGATAGCCGGCGATGCCGACCAGGACGATCAGGACCGAAAGCACCGTCGCCAGGATCGGCCGTTCGATGCAGAGATGAGGCAGGCGCATGATCCCGACCTCAGTTGACCAGCGCGGTGGCCGCCGGCGCGATCTCGCCGGGCTGCGCCACCACCTTCTGGCCGGCGCGGGCGCGCAGCAGGCCGTTGATCACCACCCGGTCCTGCGGCCGCAGCCCGCTCTCGACCACGCGCAGGCCCCCCGGCTGGCGGGCGCCGAGCCGGACCGGCGTGGCGCGCAGCGTGTCGTCATCGGCCACGGTCAGGACGATGCGGCTGGCCTGGTCGGTCAGCAGCGCCGTCTCGGGCACCAGCAGCGCGTCGCGCTCGCCGGACGACGCCAGGCGCAGCCGGCCGAACTGGCCGGGGGTGATGAAGAGGTCGGTGTTTGCCAGCACGGCGCGGGCGCGGATGGTGCCGGCGCCGCTCTCCAGCCGGTTGTCGACGAAGCTCATAGTGCCCTGATAGGGCCGGCCGGCATCGTCTTGCAGCCGCGCCTCGATCGGCACGCCCCGGTCCCGGATCGACGGCAGGTCGCCCGACTTCACCGCCCGCTCATAGGCGACGAAGTCGCGCTCGCTCATGTCGAAGACGAAGTAGATCGGGTCGAGTGCAACAATGGTGGTCAGCAGGGTGCTGGCGTCCGACACCAGGCTGCCGGCATCGACCCGCCGGTTCGACACGCGGCCGCTGATCGGCGCCTTGATCTCGGTGAAGTCGAGGTCCAGCTGCGCCCGCATCAGCCCGGCCTGGGCCAGCTCGGAGGCGGCGTCGGCCGCCTGCTTTTGCTGCCGGCGCTGGTCCAGCGTGGCGCGCGAGACGGCAGAGGTGCCGGCCAGCTGCTCCGCCCGGCGCAGTTCCAGGTCGGCGAGGTCGCGCTGTGCCCGGGCGCTGGACAGCTGGGCCTGCGCCTCGGCGACCGCCGCCTGGTAGGGGCGGGGGTCGATGGTGAACAGGGTCTGGCCCGCCTGGACGATCTGGCCATCCTCGAAGCCGATCGACTGCAGATGGCCCGAGACGCGGGCCCGGATCTCCACGCTCGCGGTCGGCTCGAAGCGGCCGGCATATTCCTGCTGGTCGACCACCCGCCGCACCAGCGGCGGCGACACGATCACGCTCGGGGCCGGCCGCACGGCCGCCTGGGCCGTCGTGGCCGCGGTGCCCCGCGATGCCTGCCATCCCAACCCTGCCAGCCCACCGACCAGGGCCAGCGCCACAACTCCCGCCAACGTCCGAATGACCGGGCGTCCCATGCCTGCGCTCCCTATGGCGTCGAGTCTTGAGCGGAGGGGACTCCGCTCCTCGACACCGGCGCAGCCTGCAGGCCGGCTGTCTCAGAACTGTGTCGGGGAGGGGCGGGAATTGTCGCGAATTGTGTTGGCGTTACCGCATTGCACAATTCGATACGAAACGGGCTGGATGACGCGTCATCCAGCCCGCACCGTCCATCAGGAGCCGGTCAATTGCAGAAGTTCGGCTGGTACTGGTAGAGCCACTGGGTCTTGGTGGTCGAGCTGGCCGACACCCACGAGCTCATGCCGCGGATGGTGTCGAACATCAGCTTCGAGCGCTGGTCGACCTTGTCCGTGAAGTCGCCGTCCTTGTCCTCGACCTTGAACGACACTTCGGCGTTGGCGACGGTCGCGGACGAGCCGGCGTACCACAGCGTCAGGGTGAACTCCGCATCCTGCTGGCCCAGGTCGCTGTCCGGGCCGTCATAGGTGCGCTCGTTGATCGACAGGTTGCCGACGATGGCGAGCGCCTCCTGCTTCGGCAGGTTCAGCGCCTTGGTCGGCGGGAACAGGTCGACCACATCGTCCAGAATGTTCAGGTTCTTGGTGGCCGACAGCGGCTCGGTGGTCGAATGGGAATAGACCCATTTGAACGGCGGGGTGATGTCCGCCTCCAGCTTGGTCTCGGCATCCGACGAGCTGCCGCCGACATTGGTGTTCGCCGCGGTCGACTGGCTGTCGGACCTGAACTTCAGGTTGATCTCGCGCTTGGTGCCGTCGACCCGCTCGCGGAAATTGTAGCCCAGCGTGTTCAGCCGGCAGGTGCCCGGCGAATCGTAGTAGCGGACGGTCCGGACCTTGTCGACGGCGAAGCTGCCGTCGACCGTGCGGTCGAAGCCGGCGGCGGTCAGCTTGGTCCGCAGCTCGCCGAGGAAGGTGTTGGCGGTGGCGACCGGCTGCGCCTGGAACTTGGTGGGGTCGAGCAGGACCTTGTATTCCTTGCCGGTCAGCGTGTCGGCCGCCTGTGCGCTGCCGGCGGCCAGGACCAGGCCGACGAGTCCGAAACGAAGCCATGTCATCATTTGGTGCGAATCCCCCTTCATGAATGGTGCGATCGAATGACAGGCTAGGCGGACTGCATGAAACTGATGTGTCACCCGCCCAAGGATCGGAAGCACCGGCCGATGCGCCTTGCCAGACAGCTGCTGTCGTTGCTCGCCGTGTCGGCGCTGCTCGTCACCGCCGCCTGCGGGACGGGCGTGGAGAAGCCGCGGCCCGACTCCGCGGCCGAGCCGCTCCTGGTCGACCCTGCGTCGCCCTCGTTCCAGGCAACCCCGGCGCCGATCACCGAGCGGCGGGAGATCGCGCCCCAATCGGCCGAAACGCTGTGCCGGCCGCTGACCTTCGAAGCGGTCGATTACACGGTCTGCGAGATCGATCTGCGGCGCTACCGGCTGGGCCTGTTCTGGCAGGGGCGGGACGGAACCCCCTACGGCTCGCTCGGCGCCTTCAAGCGGGCCATGGATGCCGCCCATGACCCCGCTTTGGTGGCGATGAACGCCGGCATGTACCAGCCGGACCTGTCGCCGGTCGGCCTGTTCGTCGCGGGCGGGCGGGAACTGCACCCCGCGAACTTCGCCGATGGCGACGGCAACTTCTTCATGAAGCCGAACGGCGTGTTCTACGCCGATGGCGAGACGGCCGGCATCCTGGAGACCGGGACCTATGAGCGGCTGGCCCCGGCGACGCAGATCGCCACCCAGTCCGGCCCGATGCTGGTGATCGACGGCGCCCTGCACCCGCTGTTCAGCGACGACGGCCCGTCGCGCAAGACCCGCAACGGCATCGGCATCCGCGACGGCCACACCGTGGTGTTCGCCATCTCGCGCGACGGCGTCAGCTTCGGCAGCTTCGCCCGGCTGTTCCGCGACGGGCTGGGCTGCCGCAACGCGCTCTATCTCGACGGCTCGGTGTCGGCCCTGTCGGCGCCGGGCGGGCTGTCGGTCGGCTGGGGCATCCGCGTCGGCCCGATCCTTGCCGTGTTCGACACCGCCGCGCCAGAGGGTTAGTGACGCCGCGCGCCGGGGACGGTATGCTTCGCGGCATCATGACACGGCCACGGCACCAGCGCAGTTGTCGATCGCGGAAACAGGAGTTGATGCTCCTGTGCGCCCGCATCGGCTACACCCCGCCGCGCGCCTGACCGCTTTGCGGGGCGCCGCGCCGGCGACCCGTTTCCGCCCTATTTCGATCGGAATTACGCGAGGGTCGCGTCATGAACAGTTTTGCCGCCAGCCGCTCCACCGCCGAGTGGAAGGCGATCGACACCGCCCATCACCTCCACCCCTTCACCGACCACAAGTCGCTGGCCGCCGAGGGCGGCAGCCGGATCATCACCCGCGCCGAAGGCGTCTGGCTGTGGGATTCGGAAGGCCGCCAGCTGATCGACGGCATGGCCGGGCTGTGGTGCGTCAATGTCGGCTACGGCCGCAAGGAGCTGGCCGACGTCGCCCATGAGCAGATGCTGGAGCTGCCCTTCTACAACAACTTCTTCAAGACCACGACGCCGGCCGCGGTGGAGCTGTCGAAGAAGCTGGCCGAGATCACGCCGGAAGGGCTGAACCACGTCTTCTACGCCAACAGCGGGTCGGAGGCGAACGACACCATCGTCCGCATGGTCCGCCACTACTGGGACCTGAAGGGCCAGCACCGCAAGAAGGCGATCATCGGCCGCAACTACGGCTATCACGGCTCGACCATGGTGGCGGTGTCGCTGTGCGGCATGGGCGCGATGCACCGCCAGGCCGACCTGCCGTTCCCGGGCTTCCACCACGTCATGGCGCCGTACTGGTACGACTATGGCGGCGACCTCGAGCCCGAGGCCTTCGGCAAGCTGGCCGCCAAGGCGATCGAGGACCGGATCAAGGAGCTGGGGGCCGACAGCGTCGCCGCGGTCATCGCCGAGCCGATCCAGGGCGCCGGCGGCGTCATCATCCCGCCCGCCAGCTACTTCCCCGAGCTGCAGCGCATCTGCCGCCAGTACGACGTGCTGCTGATCGCCGACGAGGTGATCTGCGGTTTCGGCCGCACCGGCGAATGGTTCGGCTCCGACCTGTTCGGCATCAAGCCGGACCTGATGACCCTGGCCAAGGGCATCACCTCGGGCTACCTGCCGCTGTCCGCCGTCATGGTCGGCGACAAGGTGGCCGAGACCCTGATCGAGCAGGGCGGCGAGTTCTACCACGGCTTCACCTATTCCGGTCACCCGGTGGCCTGTGCCGTGGCGCTGGCCAACATCCGGATCATGGAGCGGGAAGGGCTGGTCGACCGCACCCGCACCGACATCGGCCCGTATTTCCAGGACCGGTTGCGCGAGGCCTTCGCCGACCATCCGATCGTCGGTGAGGTCCGCGGCGTCGGCCTGATCGCGGCGATCGAGCTGGTCGACGACAAGAAGACCCGCCGTCGCTTCCCGAACTACGGCGAGGTCGGCGCGCTGTGCCGCAACCACAGCTTCGCCAACGACCTGGTGATGCGGGCCACGCGCGACGCCATGGTGCTGTCGCCGCCGCTGGTGATCTCGCGCGACGAGGTCGACGAGCTGGTGCGCCGGGCCAAGGTCGCGATTGACGCCACGGCCCGGGACCTGGGCCGGATGTGACGGGCAGGGCGGCCGCAGATGCGGCCGCCCTTCTTTGTTGGGCACGAAAGGGTTGAGAATGTCATGAACGCAGGGCACAGGAAGGTCGGGTTCGAGCTCCGTCTTGTGCGCTGCGCCATCGGCGCGATTGACAGGTTTCGCGGCGCTGGGGTGCAATGAAATAGGAATGGGGCCGGCTCGACGGGTCTCGAACGATCACAGACAGGGAATGGTTACATGAAGCGTCTCGTGCAAAGCCTCCTTGCGACCGCCGCGCTGTGCGCCGTGGCGGCACCGGCCCTGGCCGAGGACAAGGTCGTCAACATCTACAACTGGTCCGACTATATCGGCGAGACGACCCTGGCCGATTTCACCAAGGCCACCGGCATCAAGACCATCTACGACACCTATGACGGCAACGAGGCGCTGGAAGCCAAGCTGCTGACCGGCAATTCCGGCTATGACATCGTCGTGCCGACGGCACAGCCTTTCCTGGCCCGGCAGATCAAAGCGAAAGTCTATCTCGAGCTCGACAAATCCAAGATCCCGAACTGGAAGAACCTCGATCCGTCGCTGATGAAGCTGGTCGAGACCGCGGATCCCGGCAACAAGCACGCGATCATCTACCAGTGGGGAACGGTTGGCGTCGGCTACAATGTCGATCAGGTGAAGAAGCGGCTGGGCGACACGCCGCCGGACAGCATCGCCATGGTGCTGGACCCGGAGAACGCCAAGAAGCTGGCCGATTGCGGCATCACCATGCTGGATAGCCCGACCGACGTGCTGCCCTCGGTTCTGAACTATCTCGGTCTCGACCCCAACAGCCAGAAGCCGGAGGATCTGAAGAAGGCGGAAGACGCCCTGATGAAGATCCGCCCCTATCTGAAGTACCTGCATTCGTCGCAGTACATCAACGACCTGGCGGGCGGCAATGTCTGTGTCTCCCTGGGCTGGTCTGGTGACGTCAACATCGCCAAGACCCGGGCCGACGAGGCGAAGAACGGCGTCACCATCGACTACTTCATTCCGAAGGAGGGAGCGCAGATCTGGTTCGACATGGCGGCGATTCCGAAGGATGCGCCGCACCCGGACGAGGCCTACGCCTATATCAACTTCCTGCTCGAGCCGAAGGTCATGGCCGGGATCGACGACTTCGTCGGCTACGGCAATGCGGTGCTCGGTGCGAAGGAGCTGATGAATCCAGACGTCGCCAACGATCCGCGCATCTTCCCGCCCCAGGATGTGATGAAGCGGCTGTTCGCGATCACCGAGGCGTCGTCCAGTTACGAGCGTCTGCGGACGCGGACCTGGACGCGGTTCCGCACCGGCCAGTAAATCGCACGGCCGCCGCATCCCAACAGGGGGCGGCGGCCGTTCCGCATGACGACAGGGGGCCGGAGGCGGAAATGGGTCAGGTAAAGCCGAAACAGCAGGCCGCGCCGCAGCTATGGCGCGATCCGGACGCGAAGCCATATGTCCGGATCGAGAAGGTGACCAAGAAGTTCGGCGACTTCACCGCCGTCGACGATGTCAGCCTGTCGATCTACCGCGGCGAGTTCTTCGCCCTGCTCGGAGGGTCGGGCTGCGGCAAGACCACGCTTCTGCGGATGATGGCCGGGTTCGAGCGGCCGACCGAGGGCAAGATCTTCATCGACGGCGTCGACATGACCGCGGTGCCGCCCTATGACCGGCCGGTCAACATGATGTTCCAGTCCTATGCGCTGTTCCCGCATATGACGGTGGAGCAGAACGTCGCCTTCGGCCTGCGCCAGGATCGGGTGCCGGCGGCCGAGATCAAGAACCGCGTCGCCGAGGTGCTGGACCTGGTCCAGCTCGGCCGCTTCTCCAAGCGCAAGCCGCACCAGCTGTCGGGCGGCCAGCGCCAGCGCGTCGCCCTGGCGCGCAGCCTGGTCAAGAAGCCCAAGATCCTGCTGCTGGACGAGCCGCTCGGCGCGCTGGACAAGAAGCTGCGCGAGCAGACCCAGTTCGAGTTGGTCAACATCCAGGAAAAGGTCGGCATCACCTTCGTGGTCGTCACCCATGACCAGGAGGAGGCGATGACCATGTCCTCCCGAATCGCGGTGATGAATTCCGGCTACATTTCGCAGCTGGGCACCCCGGCGGAGATCTACGAATACCCACAATCGAAGTTCGTCGCCGACTTCATCGGCTCGGTGAACCTGTTCGAGGGGCGGATCGCCGAGGACCACCCCGAGCATGTCATCATCGACAGCCCGGAGGCCGGCTGCCGGCTCTACATCAGCCACGGCCTGCCGGTGCCGGTCGGCACCCAGGTCTGGGTGGCGGTGCGACCCGAGAAGATCGCCATCTCCAAGCAGCCGCCGGGCGAGGACGGGACCAACAGCGCCAAAGGCGTGGTCAAGGAGATCGCCTATCTCGGCAATCTCTCGATCTATCTGATCGCGCTGCCGAGCGGGAAGACGGTGCGGGTCACGGCGCCGAACGTGTCGCGCCTGACCGAGATGCCGATCACCTGGGAGGACGAGGTCTGGCTGTCCTGGCAGCCCTTCGCCGGCGTGGTGCTGACGCAATGACGGCGGTGACCGCGAGCGACGCGGCCGACGCCGCCGCACCGAAGGCCGCGGCGGGGCCGTCGCTGCTGCGGCGGCTGAGCAGCCGGCTCGGCCGCAATGTCGTGATCGCCATCCCCTATGTCTGGCTGTTCCTGTTCTTCCTCGTCCCGTTCATCATCGTCCTGAAGATCGCCTTCGCCGACAAGGTCATCGGCCAGCCGCCCTACACGCCGCTGTTCGACTGGATCGACGACGTCCATCTCGGCATCTCGCTCAACCTCGGCAACCTGCAGTACCTGCTCGACGACCCGCTCTACGTCAGCGCGTATTTCAGCTCGATCAAGATCGCGGCGATCTCGACGGCGCTCAGCCTGCTGATCGGCTATCCCATGGCCTATGCCATCGCCCGGTCGAGCCAGCAGTGGCGGGTGCCGCTGCTGATGCTGGTGATCCTGCCGTTCTGGACCTCGTTCCTGATCCGGGTCTATGCCTGGATCGGCATCCTCCAGCAGCAGGGGCTGCTCAACAATCTGCTGATCTGGCTCGGCATCATCGACCAGCCGCTGGAGATCCTGCACACCGACACCGCGGTCTATATCGGCATCGTCTATTCCTACCTGCCCTTCATGATCCTGCCGCTCTACGCGACGCTGGAGAAGCTCGACGGGTCGCTGCTGGAGGCGGCGGAGGATCTGGGCTGCCGGCCCTGGAAGGCCTTCCTGCTGATCACCCTGCCGCTGTCGCTGCCCGGCATCATCGCGGGCTCGCTGCTGGTCTTCATCCCGGCGGTCGGCGAATACGTCATCCCGGAACTGCTCGGCGGCATCGACACGCTGATGATCGGCAAGGTGCTGTCGAACGAATTCTTCCAGAACACCGACTGGCCGGTCGCCTCGGCCGTGGCGATCGTGCTGCTGCTGGTCCTGGTCATCCCGATCACGGTCTTCCAATACGTCCAGGCGAAGCAGCAGGAGGCGGAGCAATGAGAAGGCCCTGGTTCCTCTTCACCTGCCTGGTGTTCGGCTACGCCTTCCTCTACGTGCCGATCATCCTGCTGATGATCTACTCGTTCAACGAGAGCCGGCTGGTCACGATCTGGGGCGGCTTCTCGACCAAGTGGTACGGCACGTTGCTTGACAATGCGCAGATGATGGACGCGGCGCGGCGGTCGCTCGAGATCGCGGCGATCTCCGCCACCGTTGCCTGCGTGCTCGGCACCATAGCCGGGCTGGTGCTGGCCCGGTTCGGCCGGTTCCGCGGCCGTACCTTGTTCTCCGGCCTGGTGACGGCGCCGCTGGTGATGCCCGAGGTGATCACCGGCCTGTCGATGCTGCTGCTGTTCGTGGCGATGGAAGGGCTGTTCGGCTTCCCGCAGGGCCGCGGCATGCTGACCATCACCATCGCCCACATCACCTTCTGCCTGGCCTATGTCGCGGTGATCGTACAGTCGCGGCTGGTCAGCCTCGACGAATCGATCGAGGAGGCGGCGATGGACCTCGGCGCCCGGCCGCTGACCGTGTTCTTCTGGATCACCCTGCCGATCATCTCGCCGGCGGTGATCGCCGGCTGGCTGCTGGCCTTCACCCTGTCGCTCGACACGCTGGTCATCACCAGCTTCGTCTCCGGCCCCGGCTCGACCACGCTGCCGGTCTACATCTTCTCCAAGGTGAAGCTGGGTGTGACGCCGGAGATCAACGCGCTGGCCACCATCATCGTCGTCATCGTCACCACCGGCGTTCTCATCGCTGGCGGGCTGCTGGTGCGGCATGAACGGATCCGACAGCGCGACGAGAGATTGGCCTTCGCCGCAGGAAACTGAGGCGGAAGTCCGCTGGATCGGTGTTTTCTTGCTGTTTGCCGGCGATACCGCGCATGACTCTTAGTCATGCGCGGCACGCAGGTGACCCTCGGCGCCGCCCCCTGAGCAAAAATCGGGGCCGATCGACTATATCTACGGCGTTCGAGAGCACCTGAAGAGTTTATCATGTCGTTTCTATCGATCTTTGGAACCATTCGTCTGGCGCCGTTCGGGCGCGGTTTGGCGAAGCGGGAAAAGTCGATCTCTCAGCGCCGCATTTGATTGTTCGCGCTGCAAAACTAGTCCTTCGGACGATCGGTTTCTCGGGCTCGGCCATCTGGCCGGGCCCGTTCCATTTCTGGCCCTGCAAACGGGCTCTTTCATCTCGGCGCGCCGGACGCTAGCCTCTGCCCCTTGAGCGAGACCACAGCGGAAGACCATCGTGCCGGTTCCTGCCTCCCTCGGTTACGTGATGCCTGCGGAATGGGAGCCCCATAGCCGTTGCTGGATGGCGTGGCCCTGCCGCGAGGAAGTGTGGGGCGAGCACCTGGACGCCGCCAGCAAGGCCTATGCCGACGTGGCACTGGCGATCGCCGAGTTCGAGCCGGTGACCATGGTCTGCAACCCCTCCGACGTGGCCGAGGCGTCGCTGACGCTGGGCAACGGCACGGCGATCGACGTGCTGTCGATGGAGATCGACGACAGCTGGATGCGCGATTCGGGGCCGACCTTCCTGCTCGACCGCAACGGCCACCTTGCCGGGGCCCATTGGCGCTTCAACGCCTGGGGTGAGAAGTTCAAGCCCTACAGCCGCGACGCGGTGATCGCCAAGCGGGTGCTGAAACATGTCGGCGCCCAGCGCTTCCGGGCGCCCTTCGTGCTCGAGGGCGGCGCGGTGCATGTCGACGGCGAGGGCACGGTGCTGACCACCGAGCAGTGCCTGCTGAACCCCAACCGCAACCCGGGGCTGACCAAGGCCCAGGTCGAACAGAACCTGCGCGACTGGCTCGGCGTCTCCACGGTGATCTGGCTGCCGGAGGGGATCGAGGACGACGAGACCGACGGCCATGTCGACGAGATCGCCTGCTTCGTCCGGCCGGGCGTAGTGCTGGCGCTGTCGACCGACGACAAGAGCGACGGCAATTTCGACGTGCTGCAGACCAACCTGGACATCCTGCGCTCGTCCAAGGACGCCAAGGGCAGACCGCTCCAGGTGATCGAGGTGCCGCAGCCGGCGCGGCAGGAGCATCGCGGCAAGCGGCTCAGCCTGTCCTACGTCAATTTCTACATCGCCAATGGCGGCATCGTGATGCCGGCCTTCGACGTGGCCGAGGATGAGCGGGCGTTCCGCATCATCCGCGACGCCTTCCCGAACCGCCGCGTGGTCCAGGTCCACGCCCGCGACATCTTCCTCGGCGGCGGCGGCATCCACTGCATCACCCAGCAGCAGCCGGCACCGTAGGGCACCGGCCGCCGTTGGGGATGGGTCAGGCCAGGGCTGGGCGTGAGCTGCCGCCGCGGGCCGCGTCCAGGCTCCACACCCCGCCGCCGGCGGCGGCGAGGTAGAGGAAGATGAAGCTGTACAGCGCCGCCAGCTCACCCTGGTTCAGCAGGGGGAAGAAGCTCGCCGGCGCATGGGCGCTGAAATAGGCCACCGCCATCTCGCCGGACAGGATGAAGGCGACCGGGCGGGTGAACAGGCCGACCAGCAGCAGCAGGCCGCCGACGATCTCCAGCACACCGGCCAGGCCGATCAGCGAGAACAGCTGCAGGCCGTCGAAATACGCCACATGGGGGAAGCCGAGCAGCTTGGCGAAGCCGTGCTGCAGGAAGAACAGCGCGGTGGCGATGCGCAGGATGCTGAGCACGCGCGGCGCCCAATTCCGGTCGAGGGTGTCCGTCAGGCTGGCCACAAATCGTCTCCTGGGGGTTGGGGGTCAGTAGCCGACGGTGAAGCGCTGCTGGCGGTGGGCTGGCTTCTCCAACTCGTCGATCATGGCGACCGCATAGTCCTCCTGGCTGATCCTGCTCTGCCCGTCCGCCCCGATCAGGAGCTGGTCGCGGCCGAGCCGGAACGTGCCAGTGCGCTCGCCCGGCGCGATGATCGCCGAGGGCGACAGGAAGGTCCAGTCGAGATCGGTGACATCACGCAAAATATTAAGGAAATCCCGACCCTTCGACGCTTCTTCCTTGTAGATTGCCGGGAACTCGGGCGTGTCGACCAGCGCCTTGCCCGGCGCGACCTCCAGGCTGCCGGCGCCGCCGACCACGAGGTAGCGTTTCGCGCCCGAGGCCTTGACCGCCTGCAGCAGCAAGGCGGGGTCGGAGGCGGTGTAGTGCACGGCGCTGATCACCGCATCGTGGCCGGCCAGCAGCTTCGCCAGGCCCGTCGCATCGAACACGTCGCCGCGCACCGCCGTCAGCTTCGGATGCCCGGGCAGCTTCTCGGGATTGCGGACGATGCCGGTGACTTCGTGGCCGCGGTTCAGGGCCTCGGCCAGGATCTTGCTGCCGACATTGCCGCTGGCCCCGATCAGCGCGATCTTCGCCATGTGATTCTCCGTTACTCGGTTACGAACAGGTACCGACGGCAAGGTCGGGGCTCCCGCGGAATCGCGCAAGAAGGGAGCTGAAAGTAACCGAGGGACCGCCGGATGCCCGGCCCGGGTGGCGGGTTGGCGGCGAGGGCTCAGAAGCGCTTGTACCAGAGCCGCTTCGGCCCGGTGTCGAGATGCACGAAGTCGGAGCGCCAGTAGAGGCCGAGGCCGCCGCTGGCGACGGCGCGGGCGTGGTTGGCCAGGAACACCATGCCGAAGCCCTGGACCGAGAGGTCCACGGCCTTGCCCTGCAGGTGCAGGCTGTTCCGCGCCGCGCCTTCGGGGCGCAGCTTCTCGTTGGTCTCAGGCGTGCGGAAGCCGGAATGGAGGTTGATCGTCACCCGGCGTGCGGTCGCGACCTGGTAGCGCTGGGCCATCAGCCACAGCAGGTCGAAGACGCCCGGATCCATGTCAGTCGCCTTGTCGACATGATGGTCGCGCAGCAGCCAGTTCAGCCGCTGCCAGGCCGCGGACTGAATGGTGGCATCGACGGCATAGACGTCGTCGAAGCGCTCATCGGTGTGGGGGTTGTAGAGCCTGAGGCGCCGTTCGCCGGGCCGATCGATGGCCGGGGCGGCCGCGGCGCAGAAGGGAAGGGCGGCGAGCCCGGTCAGGACCCGCCGCCGCGTCGGCCAATCAGGCTTAGCCGGCATCCTTGATCGTGTTGATGATCTTGCCGACGACGCCATAGGTCTTGGCCTCTTCGGCAGACATCCAGTAGTTGCGGTCGGTGTCGCGCTCGACCTTCTCGATCGGCTGCCCGGTCTCCTTGGCGATGATCTCGTTGAGGCGGCGGCGCATCTTGATGATCTCGCGCGCCTCGATGTCGATATCGACCGCCCGGCCGCCGGCGCCACCGGACGGCTGGTGCAGCAGGAAGCGGGTGTTCGGCAGGGACAGCCGGTTCTCCTTCGCCGCGGCGAGGTAGATGTGGGCACCGGCGCTGGCCACCCAGCCGGTGCCGATCACCTGCACCGGTGCCTCGACGAAGCGGATCATGTCGTGGATGGTGTCGCCGGCCTCGACATGGCCGCCGGGCGAATTGATCACCAGCCGGATCGGCTTCTTGTCGTCATCGGCAGCCAACGCCAGCAGCTGGGCGGTGATGGCGTGGGCCAGCTTCATCGAGATTTCGCCGAACAGCAGCACCGTCCGGTTCTTGAAGAGGATGTTGCCGATCTGCGGGCCGAGCTCCTCCTTCTTCTCCTTCTCGGGGCGCTCTTCCTCTTCCTCTTCCTCCTCGTCGTCGAGACGCGGCGGGAACGGGCGGTCGACCATCTGGGGGATCCTGTCACTCAAGGGAATAGATCAGATCCCAAGAGTTAGCGTGCCGGCCCCCGCTGTGCAACCAGCGCAGCGGATTTCCGGCCCGGGCCGGCGGCGATGTCTCCTCGGGATCCGGTGCGGCGTCGAAGGGCGACCCGGTCAGTGGAACAGTTGGGCAGCGTTGGTGAGGGTCATCGACACGCCGTAGAGCAGCGGGATGCCGACGATCAGCCAATAGACGAGAACACGCGACATCATCGATCCTCCCTCATTCCGCCGGCGCAGCGTTGAGTTCCGCGCGATAGTGGTGGCGGCTGTCGACCGCGGTCACCAGCGCATTGCAGATGAAGCCGATCACCAGCAGCCCGGCCATGATGTACATCGTCTCGGAATAGGCGGCCGAGGCGGGCACGCCACGGTCGACCTGGTACTGCCTGATGTAGTTCACCAGCACCGGGCCGAGGATGCCGGCGGCCGACCAGGCGGTAAGCAGCCGGCCGTGGATGGCGCCGACATGCATGGTGCCGAACATGTCTCGAAGATAGGCCGGGACGGTGGCGAAGCCGCCGCCATACATGCTGAGGATCACGGCGTAGCAGGCGACGAACAGCGCGATGCTGCCGATCTGCCCGGCCCACGGCACGATAGCGTAGAGCACCACGCCGAGCGCGAAGTAGATGGCATAGGTGGTCTTGCGGCCGATGAAGTCCGAGGTCGAGGACCACAGGAAGCGGCCGGCCATGTTGAACAGGCTGAGCAGGCCGACGAAGCCGGCGGCGGCGGTCGGGGTGATCACGCCCGGGAACATCTCCTGGCTCATCACCGACGCTTGGCCGAGCACGCCGATGCCGGCGGTGACGTTGAGGCACAGCACGGCCCAGAGCAGCCAGAATTGCGGGGTCCTGATCGCCGTGTCGACATGGACGTTGGCGTTGGTGATCAGCTTCTGCGGCACGGTCGACGGCACGTAACCGGCCGGCTTCCAGCCGGCGGCCGGCACCCGCACGGTGAGGACGCCGAACATCATCATGGCGAAGTAGACGATGCCCATGACGATGAAGGCCTCGCCGACGCCGACCGAGCTGGGCGAGGCGAAATGCTTCATCAACTCGACCGCCAGGGGCGAGCCGATCATGGCGCCGCCGCCGAATCCCATGATCGCGAGGCCGGTGGCCATGCCGGGCCGGTCCGGGAACCATTTGATCAGGGTCGAGACCGGGGAGATGTAGCCGATGCCCAGGCCGATGCCGCCGATCACGCCATAGCCGAGATAGACCAGCCACAGCATATGGGTGTGGATGCCGAGCGAGGCGACCAGGAAGCCGCCGCCGAAGCAGCAGGCCGACAGGAACATCGCCCGCCGCGGCCCGCCGCTCTCAACCCAGCGGCCGCCGAAGGCGGCGGACAGGCCGAGGAAGACGATGGCCAGCGAGAAGATCCACCCCAGCTCCGGCAGGGTCCAGTCGTCGGGCGCCGGCGCGGTGACGCCGATCAGCTTGGTCAGCGGCCCGTTGAACACGCTGAAGGCGTAGGCCTGGCCGATGCAGAGGTGGATCGAGAGGGCCGCGGGGGGCACCAGCCAGCGATTGTAGCCGGCTGGGGCGACCGTTCGCTCCCGGGCAAAGAATCCCATGGGTCCGTTTCCTGACAACCGTTTCGCGCCCTTCGGGGACCGATTCCCGACGGCAGTAGGCCGTTCCGGTACGCCCCGAATCACAGCATTGAAAAATGACGATAAGATTTTATGAGAAAAGCGTCATCCGGAACGGCGTTACAACCGGAATGCCCAATGTAACCATTGGACATCTGGCAAAGGCCGTTGCGATCCATCGAAACAAAACCGCCCTGCACAGGGCAGGGCGGTCATGGTGCGGCAGAGTGCCTGAGGCGGGATCAGGACTTCAGTCGGGTCCAGACCCGGTCGCGCAAATCCACGGCAGCCGGCGAGCAGTTGCGGTTGGGATTGAGCCGGCTCAGCAGATCCGCCGGCGTGTTGACCGCTGGGTCGTCGCGCAGCTTCGCATCCATCAGCTCCGCCGCGCCCTTGATGGCGTTGTTGTAGCCGGTGAAGTTGCTGGCGGCGGCGATGTTCTCGGGCTTCATCATCCAGTCGATGAAGATCTTGGCGTTCTCGACGTTCTTGGCTCCGACCGGCACGGCGAAGTTGTCGTTCCAGAAGTTGATGCCTTCCTTCGGGTAGACATAGGTAACGGTCGGCCGGCCCTCCTTGGTGCGATGCGCGGCGCCGTTCCACTGCATGTGCGCGATCACCTCGCCGGCGACCATGCGCTCGATCGTGCCGTCGGAGTTGTAGAGGGCGACGGACGGCTTCTGCGCCTCCAGCACCTTGAAGATCTTGCCGGCGTCCTCGCTGCTCTCGGTGCAGAAGTCGATGCCGAGATACATCGCGGCCGCCTTATAGATCTCGACCGGGTCGTTCATCATGCCGAGCTTGCCCTTGAACGGGCCGTCGGGGTTGAGCACCGACCACCAGCTGTCGTCGACCTTGCCGCCCTCGACCTTGGCGGTGTCGTAGCTGAAGCCGGTGGTGCCCCACATGTAGGGCGCGGAGTATTTCCGCTCCGGGTCGTACCAGGGCTTGTCATGCGGGGCGCCGACATTCTTGAAATCGGCCATCTGGCCGGCGTCGATCTCCTGCAGCAGGTTCCCCTTGATCAGGATCTGGACCATGTAGTCGGACGGCACCACCACGTCGTAGCCGGCGGCACCGGCCTGCAATTTGGCCAGCAGTGTCTCGTTCGAATCATAGACGTCGAGGGTGACCTTGATGCCGGTCTCCTTCTCGAACTTGGCCAGCAGCTCCGGCGGGTAGTAGTTCGACCAGTTGTAGAAGTAGAGTTCGCCGGCGGCCTGGGCGGCCGAGGCCGTGGCCAGCAGCCCGGCCGCGGCGACGGCGGCGAGCAGAAGCTGTCTTGTCGATCCCATCGTGATCCTCCTGTTTGACGTCGGTTTATGACGTGCCCCGGCCGATGGCCGGGTTTGGCGTCCGGCCCCGCTCAGGATTTGAGGCGGGTCCAGACGCGGTCGCGCAGTTCGACCGCGGCCGGCGAGCAGTTCTTCGCCGGGCGCAGCCGCTGAAGATATTCGGGCGGCATGTTGATCGCGGGATCGGCGCTCAGCGCCTTGTCCATGAAGGCCTCGGACCCCTTGATCGCGTTCATGTAGGTGGTGAAGTTCGAGGCCGCGCCGGCGTTCTCGGGTTTCAGCATCCAGGCGATGAAGATCTTGGCGTTGTCGGGGTTCTTCGCGTCCTTGGGCACCACCAGGTTGTCGGCCCACAGGCTCATGCCCTCCTTCGGATAGACGAAGACCGCGCTCGGGCGCTTCACCTTGGTGCGGTGGGCGGCGCCGTTCCACTGCATGTGGGCGACCACCTCGCCCGCGGCCATGCGCTCGACCGAGCCGTCGGAGTTGTACAGGGCGACCGCCGGCTTCTGCGCCGACAGCAGCTTGAAGATCTTGCCGGCGTCCTCGTTGCTCTCGGTGCAGCGGTCGATGCCGAGATAATAGGCGGCGGCGTTGAAGACCTCGACCGAGTCGTTCATCATCGCCAGATGCCCCTTGAACGGGCCGTCCGGGTTGAAGATCGACCACCAGCTGTCGTCGACCGGGCCCTGGACCTTGGCGCTGTCATAGGTGAAGCCGGTGGTGCCCCACATGTAGGGCGCGGAGTATTTCCGCTCCGGGTCGTACCAGGGCTTGTCATGCGGCGGCATGACGGCGGCGAAGCCCGGCATCTGCGCCGCGTCGATCTCCTGCAGCAGGCTCGCCTTGACCATGATGTCGACCATGTAGTCGGACGGCACCACCACGTCGTAGCCGCCGCCGCCGGCCTGCAGCTTGGCCAGCATGGTCTCGTTCGAATCATAGACGTCGAGGGTGACCTTGATGCCGGTCTCGGCCTCGAACTTCTTGAGCAGGGCCGGGTCGGTGTAGTTGGTCCAGTTGAACAGGAACAGGTCACCCGCCGCCCAGGCGGCGGGGCCGGTGAACAGAACCGCCGCCGACAGGGCGGCGGCCAGAAGGTCGCGTCGGATCCGCATCATGGCCTCCCCGGCCGGTTCAGTGCCGCGTCCGTCCCACGAACCAGGACAGGGCGACGAAGACGATCGAAATCAGCAGCATCAGCGCCGAGATGGCATTGACCTCCGGCGTCACGCCGATCCGGATCATGCCGTAGATGTAGACGGGCAGGGTGGTGGCCCCCGCGCCGGAGACGAAGAAGGTGATGACGAAGTCGTCGAGCGAGATGATGAAGGCCAGCATCAGCCCGGACAGGATGCCGGGCCACAGCAGCGGCAGCGTCACCCGGCGGAAGGCCCGCCAGGGCGTGGCGTAGAGGTCGGACGCGGCCTCGGCCAGGCTGGCGTCCATCCCCTCCAGCCGCGCCCGGATCGGCAGGTAGGCGAAGGGGATGCAGAACACGATATGGGCCAGGATGATGGTGCTGAGGCCGAGCGGCAGGGTGATGGCGGTGAAGAACAGCAGCGTCGCCACCGCCGTTACCACCTCGGGCACCACCAAGGGCAGGGCGATCAGGGCGCTGACCGCGTTCTGGCCGCGGAAGCGCCGGCGCGCCATGCCGATTGCCGCCGGGATCGCCATCAGCGTGGCGGCGAGGGATGCGACCACCGCGATGACCAGCGAGTTCTGCGCCGCCCGGATGATGTTCGGGTTGCCCAGCACGATGCCGAACCAGCGGGTGCTGAAGCCCTCCCAGATCGTCGCCGAACTGCCGGCGTTGAATGYCAGCACCAGCAGCACCGCGATCGGGATGTAGAGATAGGCGAAGAACACCCAGGCGGCGGCGCGGACGCCCGGGAAGCGGCGAAGGCTGGACGACGCGCTCATTTCGCCACCTGCGGCGCGCCGCGGAAGCGGATCAGGTAAAGCATCATCGCCAGCAGCACGATCGCCAGCAGCGCGAAGGACAAAGCGGCGCCGAACGGCCAGTTGCGGGACGACCCGAACTGGTTCTGGATCAGGTTGCCGATCATCATCGACTTCGACCCGCCCAGCAGGTCCGGCGTGACATAGGCGCCGAGGCAGGGGATGAAGACCAGGATGGCGCCGGCGGCGACGCCGGGCATCGCCAGCGGGATCACGATCCGGCGCAGCGCCCGCCATTTGTCGGCGCCCAGGTCGTAGGCGGCCTCGACCAGCCGGAAATCCAGCTTCTCCAGGCTGGAATAGATCGGCAGCACCATGAAGGGCAGGAACGAGTAGGTCAGGCCGATGGCGATCGCGGTTTCGGTGTACATCAGGTTCAGCGACCCGGTGGTGAGGCCTAAGCCCTGCAGCGCCGAATCGATCAGTCCGCCGGAGCGCAGCATCAGGATCCAGGCGTAGTTGCGGACCAGCAGGTTGGTCCAGAACGGGATGGTCACCAGGAAGATCAGCAGGCTGCGCCGCGGCGGCGGCTGCATCGCCATGTACAGCGCGGTGGGGAAGCCGATCACCACGCACAGCACGGTGGTGAACAGCGACAGCCAGACCGAGCGCAGCAGGATCTGCGCATAGGCCGGATTCCAGATCAGGCTGTCGTCGAAGTCGCGCTCGTAGAAGAACCTGACATAGGCGTCGGTGGTGAAGCTGTTCCACTGCACGCCGCCGAACTCGCCGCGCTGGGCCACCGACACCACGGCCATGATCGCCAGCGGGATGATGAAGAAGATCAGGATGAAGGCGACCGGAACGCCGATCAGCCCGGCGGTCTTGAGCCGGCTTGCCCGTGCCATGCCGCGCCCCCTCAATCGGCCAGGGTGTGGCCGGCGCCGGCCGGGATCGACACCACCACCCCGTCGCCGGGCTGGAAGCTCTGCTGCGCCCCCGGCCGGTTCTGCAGCCGGGCGGTGATCAGCGCGCCGCCCTCGGCCAGCCGGACATGGTAGGTGGTGTCGGTGCCGACATAGACCACCGTCTCCACGGTTCCGGCCAGCCCGCCCGGTCCGGGCGGGGCCGACAGCTGGATCCGCTCCGGCCGCACCGCCAGGGTGGCCCCGTCGGCGCAGCCCAGCCCGGTGGCCAGGGCGCCGTCGAAGAAGTTGGTCTCGCCGATGAAATGGGCGACGAAGCGACGGGTCGGCTGCTCGTAGATCTCGCGGGGGCCGCCGATCTGCAGGATCTCGCCCTGGCTCATCACCGCGATGCGGTCCGACATCGTCAGCGCCTCCTCCTGGTCATGGGTGACGAAGATGAAGGTGATGCCGGTCTCGGTCTGCAGCCGTTTCAGCTCGATCTGCATCTCCTTGCGCAGCTTGAGGTCCAGCGCCGACAGCGGCTCGTCCAGCAGCAGCACCTGGGGCTCGCTGGCCAGGGCGCGGGCCAGGGCGACGCGCTGCTGCTGGCCGCCGGACAGCTGCGACGGCTTGCGGTTCTCCATCCCGCCCAGCTTGACCAGGGCGATCATCTCGGCGACCCGGGCGTCGGCGCGGGCGCGCTCCACGCCCTTCATCTCCAGCCCGAAGCGGATGTTCTCGCGCACGCTCATATGCGGGAACAGGGCGTAGCTCTGGAACACCGTGTTCACCGGCCGCTTGTGCGGCGGCAGCCCGTCGATCGGCCGGCCGTGCAGCAGGATGTGGCCGGATGTCGGCTCCTCGAAGCCGGCGATCATGCGCAGCAGCGTGGTCTTGCCGCAGCCGGAGGGGCCGAGGAGGGTGAAGAACTCATTGTCCCGGATTTCGACCGAGACCCCGTCCAGGGCTTTGACCGCCCCGTCCTGGCCGCCGTCGAACACTTTGGTGACGTCGACAACGTCGATTGCCGTCCCTGTCAAGATGGCCTCGTTTCTTGTTGGGCAGGGCGCGGCACCAGGGTGGGCCGTCGGCCCCCTGGCGGATCGCACTCCGATGATCGGATTTCTGAATGATCCGATTCCGGTCGCTGCGCTGCTGGCAACGATATCAGCAGGAGCCGGCGGCGACCGCAAGCCCGCCTCGCCTGATATCGTCGGACATTCGGGGGGTCGTCGTCGCGGCCATGAAAAAACCCCGCCGTCGCCGGCGGGGTTTCGTCGTTACGGTCGAGGCGGGCCTCAGACCGAGTAGTACATCTGGAACTCGATCGGGTGCGGGGTGTGCTCGAAGGCGTAGACCTCTTCCCACTTCAGCTCGATGTAGGCCTCGATCATGTCCTTGCTGAACACGTCGCCCTTCAGCAGGAAGGCGTGGTCGGCCTCGAGCGCCAGCAGCGCCTCGCGCAGCGAACCGCAGACCGTCGGAACGTTCTTCAGCTCCTCCGGCGGCAGGTCGTACAGGTTCTTGTCCATCGCCTCGCCCGGATGGATCTTGTTCTGGATGCCGTCCAGGCCGGCCATCAGCATGGCCGAGAAGGCGAGATAGGGGTTGGCGGTCGGGTCCGGGAACCGCACCTCGACGCGCTTGCCCTTCGGCGACGAGACGTAGGGGATGCGGCAGGAAGCCGAACGGTTGCGAGCCGAATAGGCCAGCAGCACCGGCGCCTCGAAGCCCGGGATCAGCCGCTTGTAGCTGTTGGTCGACGGGTTGGTCAGGGCGTTCAGCGCCTTGGCGTGCTTGATGATGCCGCCGATGTAGTACAGGGCGGTGTCCGACAGGTCGGCATAGCCCGAACCGGCGAAGGTCGGCTTGCCTTCCTTCCAGATCGACTGGTGGACATGCATGCCCGAGCCATTGTCGCCCTTGACCGGCTTCGGCATGAAGGTCGCGCTCTTGCCGTAGGCGTCGGCGACGTTGTGCACGACGTACTTGAACGCCTGCAGCGCGTCGGCGCTCTTGATCAGGGTCTCGAACTTGATGCCCAGCTCATGCTGCGAGGCGGCCACTTCGTGGTGGTGCTTCTCGACGTTGACGCCCATCTCGGCCAGGGTCGACAGCATCTCGGCGCGCAGGTCGTGCGCGGCGTCCAACGGCGGCACCGGGAAGTAGCCGCCCTTCGGCTGCACGCGGTGGCCGCGGTTGCCGTCCGGGTAGGTCTTGCCGGTGTTCTCCGACGCGTCCTCGCTGTCGAGGTAGTAGAACGCCGAGGTGGTGTTCTGCTGATAGCGCACGTCGTCGAAGATGAAGAATTCGGCTTCCGGGCCGAAATAGGCGGTGTCGCCGATGCCGAGCGACGTCATGTAGCGCTCCGCCGACTTGGCGATCGAGCGCGGGTCGCGGCTGTAGGGCTGGCCGGTCGCCGGCTCCAGGATGTCGCAGGTGATGTTCAACTGCGCCTGGGCGGCGAACGGGTCCATCACCGCCGTGTCCGTGTCCGGCATCAGGATCATGTCGGATTCATTGATCGCCTTCCAGCCGGCGATCGACGAGCCGTCGAACATGACGCCATCGGTCAGCATATCCTCGTCCACCGTCGAGACGTGCTGGCTGACGTGGTGCACCTTCCCGCGGAAATCGGTGAAGCGGAAATCAACGTATTTGACGTCGTTCTCTTTGATCAGATCGAGAACTTTGGTGACGCCGTCGGCCATGATGTTTTCTTCCTGTGTTTGGACTGTGCGCAAGTGTTCTTGACGAGAGACGTTCTTGGGCGGCTCGCGTTCAGGGATCCGGGGCCGACGCTCAGACGGCGTCGGCGCCCTTCTCTCCGGTGCGGATGCGGATCACTTCCTCGACGGGGGTGACGAAGATCTTGCCGTCGCCGATGCGGCCGGTCTGGGCAGCCTGCTGGATGGCCTCGATCGCACGTTCGACCAGGCTGTCCTCCATGACCACTTCGACCTTCACCTTGGGCAGGAAGTCGACCACGTACTCCGCACCGCGATACAGTTCGGTGTGGCCCTTCTGGCGGCCGAAGCCCTTCGCCTCGGTGACCGTGATGCCCTTGATCCCGACCTCGTGAAGGGCCTCCTTCACCTCGTCGAGCTTGAACGGCTTGATGATGGCTTCGACTTTCTTCATGGGTTCGGAACCGTTCCCTGGATCGTTTGCGCGCCACCGCCGGGTGCGGAACGCTCTCGCAGACAGTGTAAGCAAGCCGCGTGCCAGTCGTCGACTCCGCAGCGTCGACCCCGGATCCCGGAATCGCAGCTTATAATTTAGGCTTCGTGATTAATTTTTAGGCTTTGACCAGTTCGGGCAGGGCTTCGGCCATCCGCGCCACGGCCCGCTCGATGTTCTCGACGCTGTTGGCATAGGACAGGCGCAGGAAGCCCTCGCCCATGGCGCCGAAGCTGGTGCCGGCGATGGTGGCGACGCCGCAATCGTCCAGCAGCCGGGTCTGCAGTTCCTTGGACGACAGGCCGGTGCCGGAGATGTTGGGGAAGGCATAGAAGGCGCCGCCCGGCTCGACGCAGCGGACGCCCGGCAGCCGGTTCAGGGAATCGACCACGACGCGGCGGCGCTCGGCGAAGGCGGCGCACATGCTGGCGACGGCGTCCTGTGGCCCCTGCAGCGCGGCGATGCCGGCATATTGGGCGGAGGCGTTGACGCAGGAGTGGGAATTGACCGCCAGCCGGGTCGCCGCCTCTCGCAGGGCCTTGGGCCAGACGCTCCAGCCCAGCCGCCAGCCGGTCATGGCGTAGGTCTTCGACCAGCCGTCGAGCAGGATCACCCGGTCGCGCAGGGCAGGGTAGGACAGAAAGCAGCTGTGCTCCTGCCCGTCATAGAGGATGCGGCTGTAGATCTCGTCGCTCAGCACCGCGACATGGGGGAACCGCTCCAGCCTGGCGGCGAGGCGGTCCAGCTCCGCCTTCGGCACCACGCCGCCGGTGGGGTTGGCCGGGCTGTTGATGATCAGCAGGCGGGTGCGCGGTGTGATCTGGGCCAGCACCTCGTCGGCCGAGAAGGCGAAGCCGTTCTCCTCGGTCAGCCGCACCGGCACCGGAGTCGCGCCGGTGAAGCGGATGGCGGATTCGTAGATCGGGAATCCGGGGTTGGGGTACAGGATCTCGGCCCCGGGCTGGCCGAACATCAGGATGGCGAACCACATCGTCACCTTGCCGCCCGGCATGATCACCACGTCGTCCGGATCGACCGTGACGCCCTGACGGTCGGCCAGGTCCGCCGCCACCGCCTGGCGCAGGGCGGGGATGCCGCCGGCCGGGGTGTAGCCGTGATGGCCGTCGCGCAGCGCCTTCACCCCCGCCTCGACGATGTGGTCTGGGGTGCGGAAATCCGGCTGGCCGATGCCGAGATTGATGATGTCGCGGCCCTGCGCCGCCAGCGCCTGGGCCCGCGCCAGAACGTCGAACGCCGTTTCGGTGCCGAGATTGGCCATGGCGGCCGCCTGGATCAGCATCGTGCCTTACCCCTGTGTGGATGTGTCGGGGCGGACTATGCCGGCCCGCAGGCCCGCGGTCATTCCCGGAAGCGCCCTCGACGGGCGGGAATGCGTCCAGCCCGCATTTCCCACCCTCGTTGCGTCCTGCGCCATCGCCACAGGCCGGCAGGGCAGGAGAGCGGCGCAGCGCGATGCGGTGGCATCGGGCAAGCCGTTCGACGCACCCTGCCGGCCTGTGGCGATGGCCCGAAGGGTCGCCTTGCGCCGGCCGCCTGCAGGGGCGGGCCGCTCAACCGTATGGCCTGATACGCTTTTCGCGTCCCGCCCCCGCATCCGACTCGCCGCAAGGCGACGCAGAACGCAAGGAGGGTGGGAAATGCGGGCTAATGCTTGACGCCGGGGCGGCGATGGCTCATATGAGCCGCCGCTAAGCGCTGTGGCGGCCATAGCTCAGCTGGTAGAGCACTCGGTTGTGGTCCGAGATGTCACGGGTTCGAGCCCCGTTGGTCGCCCCATTCCCCTTCCTGTCATGGTCTGATACCCCTGCTCCGACCGGTTCGGAGGAGGATGAGTTGTATCGACCCAATGCCGCGAAGCAGAAGCTGCGCGCAGGCGCCCCCGTCTATGGCTGCTGGCAGGCGATCGGGCATTCGCTGATCACCGAGGTGCTCGCCCTCACTGGCTACGACATCGTGCTGCTGGACCACGAGCACGGCCCGGCCTCGATCGCCGATGCGGTGCCCAGCCTGCAGGTGCTGGCCGGCTCCCCGGCGAGCAGCATGGTGCGGATGCCCTGGAACGACCCGGTCTACGCCAAGCGCATCCTCGACATCGGCGCCGAGGGCGTGATGGTACCGCAGGTCAATTCGGCGGCGGAGGCCGCGGCCGCGGTGGCCGCCTGCCGCTATCCCCCGGCCGGGATCCGCGGCGTCGCCTACGGCATCGCCCGCGGCGCCGATTTCGGCCTGGCGCCGGACTATCTCGAGACCGTCGCCGACAATTTGCTGATCCTGTGCCAGATCGAGACCCGCCAGGCGGTCGAGGCGATTTCCGAGATCGCGGCGGTCGACGGCGTCGACGGGCTGTTCATCGGCCCGTGGGACCTGTCCGGCAGCCTCGGCAAGCTCGGCCGATTCGACGACCCGGAGGTGCGCGACACGATTCTGCGGGCCGAACGCGCCATCCTCGACAGCGGCAAATGGCTGGGGTCGCTGCCCTCGCTCGGCCGCTCGCCCGCCGAGATGGTCCGGGACGGCTGCAAGATCGTGATCTCCCCGGCCGACATCACCCTGCTGCGCGATGCGGCCCGCGCCGACATCGCCGCCTTCCGCGCCGGGACGGCCGCGCGGTGACCACCGCACCCGGCCTGGCGCTGCTGACCGCGGCGGAGATGGCGGAGGCGGATCGCCGCACCATCGCCGCCGGCACCCCCGGCATCGTGCTGATGGAGCGGGCAGGGGCGGCGGTGGCGCGGGCGATCACGGCCCGCTGGTCGCCGCGCCCGGTCGCCGTGCTGTGCGGCCCCGGCAACAACGGCGGTGACGGTTACGTCATCGCCCGGCTGCTGGCGGGGCAGGGGTGGCCGGTGCGGCTCGCCTCCCTGGTCGCGGCCAAGGCGCTGCGTGGCGACGCGGCGGAGGCGGCGGCGCAATGGCAGGGCAAGGTCCTGGCGCCGACGCCGGCGGTGCTGGACGGCGTCGGGCTGGTCGTCGACGCGCTGTTTGGCGCCGGGCTGAACCGGGCGCCGGAAGGCAAAGCCGCGGCGCTGATCGAGGCGATGGCGGGCTCCGGCCTGCCGGTGGTGGCGGTGGACGTCCCCAGCGGCCTGTTCGGCGACGACGGCAGCGCCCCGGGCCCGGTGGCGACGGCCGCCCTGACCGTCACTTTCTTCCGGCGCAAGCCCGGCCACCTGCTGCTGCCCGGCCGCTCGCTGTGCGGCGAGACCCGCGTCGCCGACATCGGCATCGGCGCCTCGGTCCTCGACGCCTTCGGCCCGTGCCTGCACGAGAACGGGCCGGCGTTGTGGCGGGCGGCGCTGCCGCAGTCAGCGGCCACCCAGCACAAATACGATCGCGGCCATCCCCTGATCCGCGGCGGCGGCAGCCTGACCGGTGCGGCCCGGCTGGCGGCGCGCGCGGCCCGTCGGATCGGGGCCGGGTTGCTGACCGTGATCGCGCCCGAGGCGGCGCTATCGGCCTACCGCGCCGACTGGCCGGGGGCGATGGCGCTGCCGGACGACCGCTGGGGCGGGCTGCTGGCCGACCGCCGCATCGGGCCGGTGCTGATCGGGCCGGGCGGCGGCGTCGGGGCGCCGCTGCGCGATGCCGTCGCGGCGGTGCGCGCCGCCGGCAAGTCGCTGGTGCTCGATGCCGACGGCCTGGCCAGCTATGCCGGGCAGCCTGGGGACCTGGCCGGCCTGCTTGACGCCGACTGCGTGCTGACCCCGCACCAGGGCGAGTTCGACAAGCTGTTCGGCAAGGGCGAAGGATCGCGGCTGGCCCGGGCCCGGCAGGCCGCGGCCCTGGTCGGCGCCGTCGTGGTGCTGAAGGGGCCGGACACCATCATCGCCGCGCCGGACGGCCGGGCCGCGATCAACGCCAACGCGCCGCCGACCCTGGCCACCGGCGGCACCGGCGACGTCCTGGTCGGCATGGTGCTCGGGCTGAAGGCGCAGGGCATGCCGGGCTTCGCCGCCGCCTGCGCCGCGGTCTGGCTGCACGGCGCGGCGGCGGAGCGGGTCGGCGCCGGGCTGATCGCCGAGGATGTGATCGACGCGCTGCCGGGCGTGCTCGACCGGCTCTAGGCTGTCCAATCGTCCGCGTTTTGCCTGTCGCGTGCGAAAACCCTGTGCTATGACCGCCCCTTCGCAGGGCCGACTCCCTTCGCTGCGCGCCGCTTTGTGCGTGTTTTCGGGGGCGTGCAGGGGTGGGGGTCTTCGCGGGCGTGGCGGAATTGGTAGACGCACTGGATTTAGGTTCCAGCGGCGAAAGCCGTGGGGGTTCAAATCCCTCCGCCCGCACCATCACACATCAGACAGGGCACAGCTCGACCGACCTGTCATATCGACGGATTCGTGAAGACCAATGGAAGTGATCGAAACCAGCGCCGAGGGTCTGCGGCACGAGTTCAAGATTGTCGTGCCGGCGGCCGACATCGAAAAGCGCGTCCAGACGGAACTCGTCAAGCTCGCGGGCCAGGTGAAGCTCCCGGGCTTCCGCCCCGGCAAGGTGCCGGTGGCGCTGATGAAGCAGCGTTACGGCAAGTCGGTCATGGGCGAGGTCCTGGAAGGGGCCGTCGACGAGGGCACCCGCAAGGCGCTGGACGAGCGCAACCTGCGCCCGGCGCTGCGCCCGAAGGTCGAGGTCACCAGCTTCGACGAGGGCAAGGACCTCGAGTACAAGGTCGATGTCGAGGTGCTGCCGGAGATCACCGCGCCGGCCTTCGACACGGTCGAGATCGACCGTCCGGTCGCCGCCGTGACCGATGAGCAGGTCGCGACCGGCCTGCAGCGCATCGCCGAGAGCCGCCGCAAGTTCGAGCCGATCACCGAGGAGCGTGGGGTCGAAACCGGCGACGTCGCCGTGATCGACTTCAAGGGCAGCCTCGACGGCGCCGCGCCGAGCGACGACATGTCCGGCGAGGACCATCGCCTGGAGATCGGCTCCGGCCGCTTCATCCCGGGCTTCGAGGAGCAGCTGATCGGCAAGAAGGCCGGTGAGCACCTCACCGTCACGCTGAACTTCCCCGAGGAGTATCCGAGCCCCGAGCACGCCGGCAAGCCGGCCGCCTTCGAGGTCGACGTCAAGTCGATCGAGAAGGGCGTGGTGCCCGAGGTCAACGAGGAGTTCGCCAAGGAGCTGGGCTTCGACGACCTCGAAGGCCTCCGCGGCGCGGTCAAGGGCCAGACCGAGCAGGAGTTCGGCCGGATGTCTCGCCTGCGCGCCAAGCGCAAGCTGCTCGACAAGCTGGCCGAACTGGTCGATTTCGCCGTGCCGCAGGGCATGGTCGATCTCGAATTCGACCAGATCTGGAAGCAGGTGCAGCAGTCGATCGAGACCGGCGGCGAGGACAATCCGGACAAGAACAAGCCGGAGGACGAGCTGAAGGCCGAGTACCGCGGCATCGCCGAGCGCCGCGTGCGCCTGGGCCTGCTGTTCGCCGAGGTCGGCCGCGCCGAGAACGTCGAAGTGACGCAGGAGGAGCTGAACCGCGCCCTGATCGCCGAGGCCCGCCGCTATCCGGGCCAGGAGCAGCAGGTCGTCGACTTCTTCCGCAAGAACCCGCAGGCGATCGAGAACCTCCGCGCGCCGCTGTTCGAGGAGAAGGTCGTCGACGTGATCCTCGGCAAGATCAAGGTCAACGACACCCCGGTGACGCCGGAGGAGCTGGCGCGCGATCCGGACGAGGACGAGGCCGGCGAGACCAAGTCCGCCGACACCAAGGCCGCCGCCGAAACCGAAACCGGCGCTTGATTGGTTGCCGGGCGCCGCAGCACTCCCCTAATGTAGGGGTGAGCCGCGGCGCCCTGCTGGCCCGCGCGAGCCTTCGAGGAACGGAATGCCTCCGTATGAGCCGAGCATGAACGCCCTGGTCCCGATGGTCGTGGAACAGACCAATCGCGGCGAGCGCGCCTATGACATCTATTCCCGCCTCCTGAAGGAGCGGATCATCTTCCTGACCGGGCCGATCTATGACGAGCTCGCAAGCCTCGTCTGCGCCCAGCTGCTGTTTCTCGAATCCGAGAACCCGAAGAAGGACATCGCCTTCTACATCAACTCGCCGGGCGGGGTGATCACGGCGGGCATGGCGATCTACGACACCATGCAGTACATCCAGCCGCAGATCGTCACGGTCTGCGTCGGCCAGGCCGCGTCGATGGGGTCGCTGCTGCTGGCGGCCGGCGCGCCGGGCAAGCGCTTCGCCCTGCCGAACAGCCGGATCATGGTGCACCAGCCCTCGGGCGGCGCCCGTGGCCAGGCCTCGGACATCGAGATCCAGGCCCGCGAGATCCTCAAGCTCCGGGCTCGCCTGAACGATGTCTACGTCAAGCACACCGGCCAGTCGCTCGAGGACATCGAGGCATCGATGGACCGCGACAAGTTCATGTCCGCCGAGGAGGCCAAGGGCTTTGGCATCGTCGATCAGGTCGTGGAACGGCGCCCGACCGTTGCCGAATAATCGATCTCTTTGCCCGTTGCCCTACCGATCCGGGGCGAAGGGCGCTATCTTGATTCGAGGTGATGCGGATCGGCCTTGCGTCAGGATGACCTTGTCGCGGGGTGGAACCGCCGCCATCTGGAGGCAACCGCATCCCGGCCCGTGCGCCTGGGGCACGCGGCTCGGAATCGCGGATGCGGAAGTGAGGCAGTGATGGGTAAGACCGCAGGCGGTGACTCGAAGAACACGCTCTACTGCTCGTTCTGCGGCAAGAGCCAGCACGAGGTTCGCAAGCTGATTGCGGGCCCGACTGTGTTCATCTGCGACGAGTGCGTCGAGCTGTGCACCGACATCATTCGCGAGGAAAACAAGACGACGCTGGTCAAGAACCGCGACGGGGTCCCGACACCGAAGGACATCCGCAAGGTTCTCGACGACTACGTCATCGGCCAGGAGCATGCGAAGAAGGTGCTCTCGGTCGCCGTGCACAACCACTACAAGCGGTTGGCGCACGGGCAGAAGACCGGTGAGGTCGAGCTCGCGAAGTCCAACATTCTGCTGATCGGTCCGACCGGCTGCGGCAAAACGCTGCTGGCCCAGACCCTGGCGCGGATCCTGGACGTTCCCTTCACCATGGCCGACGCCACGACCCTCACCGAGGCGGGCTATGTCGGCGAGGATGTCGAGAACATCATCCTCAAGCTGCTGCAGGCCGCCGACTACAATGTCGAGCGGGCGCAGCGCGGCATCGTCTACATCGACGAGGTCGACAAGATCAGCCGCAAGTCGGACAACCCCTCGATCACCCGCGACGTCTCGGGCGAGGGCGTGCAGCAGGCCCTGCTGAAGATCATGGAAGGCACCGTCGCCTCCGTGCCGCCGCAGGGCGGGCGCAAGCACCCGCAGCAGGAGTTTCTGCAGGTCGACACCACCAACATCCTGTTCATCTGCGGCGGCGCCTTCTCCGGGCTGGAGAAGATCATCTCCCAGCGCGGCCGTGGCAGCTCGCTCGGCTTCGGCGCCGACGTGCGCGGGCCGGACGAGCGGACAACCGGCGAGATCTTCAGCGAAGTCGAGCCCGAGGATCTGCTGAAGTTCGGCCTGATCCCCGAATTCGTCGGACGCCTGCCGGTGGTGGCGACGCTCGACGACCTCGACTCCGAGGCGCTGATCGAGATCCTGTCCCGCCCGAAGAACGCGCTGGTCAAGCAGTACCAGCGCCTGTTCGAGATGGAGGATGTCCATCTGTCGCTGACCGAGGATGCGCTCAAGGGCATCGCCGCCCGCGCCATCCTGCGCAAGACCGGCGCGCGGGGCCTGCGATCGATCATGGAGAGCATCCTGCTCGAGCCGATGTACGACCTGCCGAGCATGAACGGGGTGGTCGAGATCGTGGTCAACCGCGAGGTGGTCGACGGTCGCGCCAAGCCGCTCCTGATCTACGCCGAGAAGCAGCAGGATCGGGCGCCCGGCGCCTGATCCGAACGGCGGCCGGATCAAAACAACCCGTACCCGGACAGCCGATGTTTCACGACATCGGCTGTTTCGTTTCGAACTGGGCCGTTCCCGACCCCCGGCATGCCGCCCGGGCTTGTCAGGACGTTCCGATTGGGCTCATGTGCCCGTATGAGGGCTGCAGCGCATCCGTCCCTTGAACGGCCTCCGGTCATCGCCACGTTTACTGGGCGTGCCGGGTCTCTACCGTCCGGCGCCGGCGCGGCGCCGCTCCTCGGGCCGCTGCCCACCCCACTAAGGCAGAACGCATGCTGAACCTGAACAAAGACACGCTATACCCGGTGTTGCCGCTGAGGGACATCGTGGTGTTCCCGCACATGATCGTGCCGTTGTTCGTCGGCCGCGAGAAATCCGTCCGTGCGCTCGAGGACGTGATGAAGGAGGATAAGCAGATCCTCCTGGTCACCCAGCGCAACGCCTCGCAGGACGATCCGAACCCGGAAGAGATCTTCGACGTCGGCACGATCGGGACGGTGCTGCAGCTGCTGAAGCTGCCGGACGGCACGGTCAAGGTGCTGGTCGAGGGCGTGCGGCGCGCGCGCATCCTGCGCTACGCCGACAATGCCGAGTTCTTCCAGGCCCAGGTCGAGCCGCTGGACGACGTCATCAGCGACGCGCAGGAGATCGAAGCCCTCGGTCGTGCCGCGGTCACCCAGTTCGAGCAGTACATCAAGCTCAACAAGAAGATCCCGCCGGAGGTGCTGGTCTCGGTCAACCAGATCGAGGACGGCTCGAAGCTGGCCGACACCATCGCCGCGCACCTGTCGCTGAAGATCCCCGAGAAGCAGCAGATCCTCGAGATCGCCTCGATCACCGAGCGGCTGGAGAAGGTCTATGGCTTCATGGAGGGCGAGATCGGCGTCCTCCAGGTCGAGAAGCGCATCCGCAGCCGCGTCAAGCGGCAGATGGAGAAGACCCAGCGCGAGTACTACCTGAACGAGCAGCTGAAGGCGATCCAGAAGGAGCTCGGCGAGGGCGAGGACGGCCGCGACGAGGCCGCCGAGCTGGAAGAGCGGATCAACAAGGTCAAGCTGAGCAAGGAAGCCCGCGACAAGGCGATGGCCGAGCTGAAGAAGCTCCGCTCCATGAGCCCGATGTCGGCGGAGTCGACGGTGGTGCGCAACTACCTCGACTGGATGCTGTCGATTCCGTGGAAGCAGCGCACCAAGATCAAGAAGGACCTGATCCATGCGGAGCAGGTGCTGAACGACGACCATTTCGGTCTGGAGAAGGTCAAGGAGCGCGTCCTCGAGTATCTCGCCGTGCAGCAGCGGACCAACAAGATCCGCGGCTCGATCATGTGCCTGGTCGGCCCGCCCGGCGTCGGCAAGACCTCGCTCGGCAAGTCGATCGCCAAGGCCACCGGCCGCAACTTCGTCCGCATGTCGCTGGGCGGCGTGCGTGACGAGGCCGAGATCCGCGGCCATCGGCGGACCTATATCGGCTCGATGCCCGGCAAGATCCTGCAGGGCATGAAGAAGGCGAAGTCTTCGAACCCGCTGTTCCTGCTGGACGAGATCGACAAGCTCGGCGCCGACTATCGCGGCGACCCGTCATCGGCCCTGCTGGAGGTGCTGGACCCGGAGCAGAACGCGACCTTCGCCGACCACTACCTCGAGGTCGACTACGACCTGTCGGACGTGATGTTCATCTGCACCGCCAACAGCCTGCGCATGCCGCAGCCGCTGATGGACCGCATGGAGATCATCCGCATCCCCGGCTACACCGAGGATGAGAAGGTCGAAATCGCCAAGCGCCACCTGATCCAGAAGCAGGCCGAAGCCAATGGCCTGAAGAAGGGTGAGTGGACGCTGACCGACGAGGCGCTGCTCGACCTGGTTCGCTACTACACCCGCGAGGCCGGTGTCCGCAGCCTGGAGCGCGAGATCGCGAGCCTGGCCCGCAAGGCGGTGCGCGAGATCCTGTCGAGCGACACCAAGAAGATCGTCGTCACCTCTGCTGACCTTGAGAAGTACGCCGGCGTCCGGAAGTTCCACCACGGCGAGACCGAGCTCGAGGACATGGTCGGTGTCGTCACCGGCCTGGCCTGGACCGAGGTCGGCGGCGAGATCCTGACGATCGAGGCGGTGCCCGTTCCCGGCCGCGGCCGGGTGGTGGCGACCGGCAAGCTCGGCGACGTGATGAAGGAGTCGGTGCAGGCGGCGGAGAGCTTCGCCAAGGCCCGCGCCGTGTCCTTCGGCATCAAGCCGACGATCTTCGCCAAGCGGGACATCCACGTCCACGTGCCGGAAGGGGCGACCCCGAAGGACGGGCCGTCGGCCGGCGTCGCCATGGTGACGGCGATCGTGTCGGCGCTGACCGGCAATCCGGTCCGCCACGACGTGGCGATGACCGGCGAGGTCACGCTGCGTGGGCGGGTGCTGCCGATCGGCGGTTTGAAGGAGAAGCTGTTGGCGGCTGTCCGGGCCGGAATCAAGACGGTCGTCATCCCCAAGGACAATGAAAAAGACCTTGCGGACGTGCCTGATTCGGTGAAGAAGGCCCTGACAATCCTGCCGACCGCCGATGTCGAGGAGGTTCTCAAGATCGCCCTGGCGCGGCCTCTGGAACCGATCGAATGGAAGGAGAGTGATGTGGACGACATCGCCCGCGTGCCCGGCGACGGGGACGACGAAGCGGTGATCCGCCACTGAACATCGTGCGGCCCTGGAACTTGGCTGATTTCCATGTGTTTCAGGGCCGCCAACGATTGACCGTGTTTCCCCGATACGCTTAGATTTCGTGACGTTTCGGTGTTGGAGAGGCGCATCGAACGGTTGTCGGTATGGAGCGTAACCTAGCCTGTATCCGGCAAACCCGCCGGAACGACCTAACACAGAGCCTGAAGGAGGCCGACACGTGAACAAGAACGATCTCGTCGCACACGTCGCGGAAAGCACCGGTCTGTCGCGTGCCGATGCCGGCAATGCCATCGACAGCTTGATCGACGGCGTTACCAAGACGTTGACGAAGGGGGGGGAAGTCCGCCTCGTTGGGTTCGGCACGTTCGCGGTCGCGGCGCGTGCCGCTTCCGAGGGCCGCAACCCGCGGACTGGCGAGACCATCAAGATCGCCGCCTCCAAGCAGGTCAAGTTCAAGGCTGGCAAGGGCCTGAAGGACTCCGTCAACCACGCCAGCGCCAAGAAGAAGTAAGCCCTTACGGGCGTTTGCTTTGAACAGGCCGGTCGGGCATCCTTGCCCGACCGGCCGTTTCATGTCCGGCCTCCGCCGGTTCGGACGGGCGATTAGCTCAGCTGGTAGAGCATCGGTTTTACACACCGACTGTCGGCGGTTCGAACCCGTCATCGCCCACCACTTCCCGGCCGTTCCGCGGCCGTTCCGGCCTTCGCGGCGCTTGCTTCGGACGCCGGTGAAAATCCCCCTCCCGCCGCGGGCAATTGTGTTGACAGCCCCCGGTGGAGTGGGTATCTCAAGCGCCTCGCCGCGATGAGCGGCCAGATGCGGGTGTAGCTCAGTTGGTTAGAGCGCCGGCCTGTCACGCCGGAGGCCGCGGGTTCAAGTCCCGTCACTCGCGCCACTCTACGATGTCTCCGGTCTGATCCCGGGCTCTGGCGTGCTTGCCAGTCTTGCCCAAGGGGATCTCGACCGCACCCTGCGCGGGTGTAGCTCAGTTGGTTAGAGCGCCGGCCTGTCACGCCGGAGGCCGCGGGTTCAAGTCCCGTCACTCGCGCCACTTCCCCTCAGACCTTGCTGGTTATTTGCCATTCGCGCGCTTCGTCTTCGGGTGGACCGGAACGGCCTTTGTCATGTCTGGATCTCGGCGGCCGAAGAGCCGGTTCCGCTGCTGGCGGAGAAGCCAAAAGATCTCAGCAAAATCATGTGGTTGAGAAGCATTCGCAATTGGCAATTGCGGCGGAAATTCGCTTCTCTCGTCCGACATGCCGGCCTATAAAGGCCGCGCCGAGAAGGGCGCCGAACGCGACGGCCTTCCCGACGAAAAAAAGCTGTGGGGTGGAGCGCCTGCCGATCGAGATCGTGCAGGCTCCACGTGTGACGGGTAGAACGATGACGACCTCCCTCGTTTCGGAATATTTTCCGATCCTCGTCTTCCTCGCGATCGCCATCGCGATCTCCGGGCTGATGGTCGGCATGTCGCTGGTGGTCGGGAAGCAGAATCCCGACAGCGAGAAGCTCTCGGCCTATGAGTGCGGCTTCGACGCCTTCGCCGACGCCCGGTCGAAGTTCGACGTGCGGTTCTATCTGGTCTCGATCCTGTTCATCATCTTCGACCTGGAAGTGGCCTTCCTGTTCCCCTGGGCGATCTCGCTCGGGGATATCGGCCTGTTCGGCTTCTGGTCGATGGTGCTGTTCCTCGGGGTCCTGACGGTCGGCTTCGTCTATGAGTGGAAGAAGGGAGCGCTGGAATGGGAGTGAGCGTCACGCAGCCGGGCGCCCCCGTCGGCGTCGGCATGCCCATCCCGCCCGGCGAGGGCCAGGACGCGGTGATCCGCGCCGCCAACGCCGAGGTCCAGGACAAGGGCTTCCTGCTGACCCATTACGACGCGCTGATCGACTGGGCCCGCACCGGGTCGCTGTGGCCGATGACCTTCGGCCTGGCGTGTTGCGCGGTGGAGATGATCCACGCCTACATGCCGCGCTACGACCTCGACCGACTCGGGGTGATCCCGCGGCCCAGCCCGCGCCAGTCCGACGTGATGATCGTCGCCGGCACCCTGACCAACAAGATGGCGCCGGCCCTGCGCAAGGTCTACGACCAGATGCCCGAGCCGCGCTGGGTCATCTCAATGGGCTCCTGCGCCAATGGCGGCGGCTACTACCACTATTCCTATTCGGTGGTGCGCGGCTGCGACCGCATCGTCCCGGTCGACATCTATGTCCCGGGCTGCCCGCCCACCGCCGAGGCCCTGGTCTACGGCATCATGCAGCTCCAGAAGAAGATCCGGCGCGGCAACCGGATCGTTCGCTGAAGGGCCGGACCACACGATGGCATCGATCCAGGAACTGACCGACCTCGGCACGGCCCTCGCGGCGGCGCTGGGCGAAGACGTGCTCGGCTACGAGGTGTCGCCGACCGTCGAGCTGACGCTGACCGTCAAGCGCGAGTCGATCCTCCGGGTGCTGACGCATCTGCGCGACGCGCCCGAGGCCCGCTTCGAGCAGCTGATCGACCTCTGCGGCGCGGACTTCCCCAGCCGGCCGGAGCGCTTCGACGTCGTCTACCACCTGCTCAGCCTCAGCCATAACCGGCGGATCCGGCTGAAGGTGGCGACCGACGAGGACACGCCGGTCGACTCGGCCGCCGGGATCTACCCGACCGCGACCTGGTTCGAGCGTGAGGCCTGGGACCTGTACGGCATCTTCTTCGCCGACAATCCGGACCTGCGCCGCATCCTCACCGACTACGGGTTCGAGGGGCATCCGCTGCGCAAGGACTTCCCGCTGACCGGCTATGTCGAGGTCCGCTACGACTCCGAGCAGAAGCGGGTGGTCTACGAGCCGGTGAAGCTGACCCAGGACTTCCGCAGCTTCGATTTCCTGAGCCCCTGGGAGGGCATGACGCGGCCAGGTCCCGCACCCGTGTTGCCGGGTGACGAGAAGGTCGCGCTCAACGAGCCCAAGGCGTAAGCACCATGGTCGAGACCCAGATCAAGCCCTACACCATGAATTTCGGGCCGCAGCATCCTGCGGCCCACGGCGTGCTGCGCCTGGTGCTGGAGCTGGACGGCGAAGTGGTCGAGCGGGCCGATCCGCATATCGGGCTGCTGCACCGCGGCACCGAAAAGCTGATCGAATACAAGACCTACATGCAGGCGACGCCCTATTTCGACCGCCTGGACTACGTCGCGCCGATGAACCAGGAGCACGCCTTCGCCCTGGCGGTGGAGCGGCTGCTCGGCATCACCGTGCCGGAGCGCGGACAGTACATCCGGGTGCTGTTCTGCGAGATCGGGCGGGTGCTCAACCACCTGCTGAACATCACCACCTACGCGCTCGACGTCGGCGCGGTGACCCCGTCGCTGTGGGGCTTCGAGGAGCGTGAGCTCCTGATGGAGTTCTACGAGCGGGTCTCGGGCGCCCGGCTGCACGCCAACTACTTCCGCCCGGGCGGCGTGGCCCAGGACATGCCGGCCGGGCTGGCCGACGACATCTGGGCCTACACCGAGCGCTTCCCGAAATTCGTCGACGACCTCGAGACGCTGCTGACCGAAAACCGGATCTTCAAGCAGCGCCTGGTCGACATCGGCGTGGTCTCGGCCGACGACGCCAAGGCCTGGGGCTTCACCGGCGTCATGCTGCGCGCCTCGAACGTCTCCTGGGACCTGCGCAAGTCGCAGCCCTACGACGTCTATGACCGGATGGATTTCGACGTCCCGGTCGGGCTGACCGGCGACTGCTACGCCCGCTACCTCCTGCGGATCGAGGAGATGCGCCAGTCCAACCGCATCATCCGGCAGTGCCTGGAGCAGATGCCGAAAGACGGGCCGGTGAAGTCCACCGACCGCAAGGTGTCGCCGCCGCCGCGCGCCGAGATGAAGCGCTCGATGGAAGCGCTGATCCACCACTTCAAGCTCTACACCGAGGGCTATCACGTCCCGGCCGGCGAGACCTACGCCGCGGTCGAGGCGCCGAAGGGCGAATTCGGCGTCTACCTGATCGCGGACGGCAGCAACCGGCCGTATCGCTGCCGCATCCGCGCCCCGGGCTTCGCCCATCTGCAGGCGCTCGATTTCATGAGCCGCGGCCACATGCTGGCCGACGCGGTCGCGATCATCGGCAGCCAGGACATCGTGTTCGGGGAGATCGACCGATGAGCGGTGCGTCCATCGCACCTGAGGCTGACCAGCCGAAGGAATTCGCCTTCACG
This sequence comes from Inquilinus sp. 2KB_23, assembly GCF_052115705.1. Lineage (NCBI taxonomy): Bacteria > Pseudomonadati > Pseudomonadota > Alphaproteobacteria > Rhodospirillales > Rhodospirillaceae > Inquilinus > Inquilinus sp. 2KB_23. The sequence continues at coordinate 95,070 of NZ_JBFRHF010000009.1, forward strand.
CCCGAGAACCTCGAGCGGGCGAAGAAGATCATCGCCAAGTACCCCGAGGGCAAGCAGCAGAGCGCGGTGATCCCGCTGCTCGACATCGCCCAGCGCCAGCACCACAACTGGATCCCGCGGGTGGCGATGGACCATGTCGCCGACCTGCTCGATATGCCGCGGATCCGGGTGTACGAGGTCGCCAGCTTCTACACCATGTTCAACAAGGCGCCGGTCGGCCGCCACTTCTTCCAGGTCTGCACCACCACCCCGTGCTGGCTGCGCGGCTCCGGCGACGTGATGCGGGCGCTGCAGGACAAGGCCGGCTGCGGCAACCACGAGACCAGCGAGGACGGCCTGTTCTCGGTGCTCGAGGTCGAATGCCTGGGCGCCTGCGTCAACGCCCCGATGGTCCAGATCAACGACGATTTCTACGAGGACCTGGACTACGACAAGACGGTCGCGCTGATCGACGCGCTGAAGGCCGGGCAGCAGACCACGCCGGGCCCGCAGAACGGCCGAACCAACTCCGAGGCCCTGTCCGGCGCCACCACGCTGCTGAACATGCGGCCGGGCCACCGCCCGGCGGTTCCGGCCTCGGCGGCCCCTCCGGTCGCGGACGGCGGCAAGGCCGATCAGCCGGACCCGGCGACCGGCGGCGCCCCGCCGGCGCATGAGGTCGCAGCCCAGGCCGAGGCTTCGCCGGGCGCCCATCGTGGCGACGCGGAACCCGAGAAGAAGGGCAGGCCGGTGCAGAAGGTCGAGACGAGCGGCGGCCACGCGGGCACCACGGACAAGGGAGAGAAGTGATGCTGCGCGACGAAGACCGCATCTTCACCAATCTCTACGGCTGGGACGACTGGGGCCTGGAAGGCGCCAGGCGCCGCGGCATCTGGAGCGACACCAAGGCGCTGGTCGATCTTGGCCGCGACAAGATCATCGAAGAGGTCAAGACCTCCGGCCTGCGTGGCCGCGGCGGCGCCGGCTTCCCGACCGGCATGAAGTGGTCCTTCATGCCGAAGGAGAGCAAGGACGGCCGTCCGAGCTACCTCGTCATCAACGCCGACGAATCCGAGCCGGGCACCTGCAAGGACCGCGAGATCCTGCGCTTCGACCCGCACCGGCTGATCGAGGGCGCGCTGCTGGCCTCCTTCGCCATGGGGGCGCACGCCTGCTACATCTACATCCGCGGCGAGTTCTACGGCGAAGCCTCGAACATGCAGGTCGCGATCGACCAGGCCTATGACGCCGGCCTGCTCGGCAAGAACGCGGCCGGCACCGGCTGGGACTTCGACCTGTACCTGCACCGCGGCGCCGGCGCCTATATCTGCGGCGAGGAGACCGCGCTGCTGGAGAGCCTCGAGGGTAAGAAGGGCCAGCCGCGCAACAAGCCGCCGTTCCCGGCCGGCGCCGGCCTCTATGGCTGCCCGACCACGGTCAACAACGTCGAGACCATCGCCGTCGTCGGCGAGATCCTGCGCCGGGGCGGCGCCTGGTTCGCCGGCATCGGCCGGCCCAAGAACCAGGGCACCAAGCTGTTCTGCATCTCCGGCCATGTGAACCAGCCCTGCAATGTCGAGGAAGAGCTCGGCATCCCGATGCGCGAGCTGATCGAGCGCCATGGCGGCGGCGTGCGCGGCGGCTGGGACAACCTGAAGGCGGTGATCCCCGGCGGCTCCTCGGCCCCGATCCTGCCGAAGGACGTCTGCGACACCGTCCTGATGGATTTCGACGCGCTGCGCGAAGCCAAGTCGGCGCTCGGCACCGCCGGGCTGATCGTCATGGACAAGTCGACCGACGTGATCTACGCGGTCGCCCGCCTGTCGCGCTTCTACATGCATGAGAGCTGCGGCCAGTGCACCCCGTGCCGCGAGGGCACCGGCTGGATGTACCGCGTCATGCAGCGCATGGTCACCGGCAATGCGCGGTCGGACGAGATCGACATGCTGCTCCAGGTCACCAAGCAGATCGACGGCCGCAGCATCTGCGCGCTGGGCGATGCGGCGGCCTGGCCGGTCCAGGCGCTGATCCGGCATTTCCGCGATGAGATGGAAGAGCGGATCCGCGACTACCGCGACCACGCCCATCGCCGCGAAGCCGCGGAATAGGAAGGCACCGATGCCCAAGCTGACGATTGACGGGATCGAGATCGAGGTCGAGCCGGGCACGTCGGTGCTGCAGGCCTGCGAACGCCTTGGCCTCGAGGTGCCGCGCTTCTGCTTCCACGACAAGCTGTCCGTGCCGGCCAATTGCCGCATGTGCCTGGTCGAGATGGAGAAGTCGCCAAAGCCGATCGCGTCCTGCGCGATGCCGGCCGGCGACGGCATGGTGATCAAGACCAACACCGACCTGGTGCGCGATGCCCGCCGCGGCATCATGGAATTCCTGCTGATCAACCACCCGCTCGACTGCCCGATCTGCGACCAGGGCGGCGAATGCGACCTGCAGGACCAGGCCGTGGCCTACGGCTTCGACCGCGGCCGCTACACCGAAGGCAAGCGGGCGGTCACCGACAAGTATCTCGGGCCGCTGATCGAGACCTTCATGACGCGGTGCATCCAGTGCACCCGCTGCATCCGCTTCATCGACGAGATCGCCGGCGTGCCGGTGCTCGGCGGCGTGAACCGCGGCGAGCACATGGAGATCACCACCTACGTCGAGCAGGCGATTGCGTCCGAGCTGTCGGGCAATCTGGTCGATGTCTGCCCGGTCGGGGCGCTGACCTCCAAGCCCTACGCCTTCAGCGCCCGGCCGTGGGAGCTGCGCAAGACCGAGACCGTCGACGTGCTCGACGCCATCGGCTCGAACATCCGCGTCGACGCCCGCGGCGGTGAGGTGATGCGGGTGCTGCCGCGGCTGAACGAGGACGTCAACGAGGAGTGGATCAACGACAAGACCCGCTACGCCATCGACGGGCTGAAGCGGCGCCGCCTCGACCGGCCCTATGTCCGGCGTGACGGCAAGCTGCAGCAGGCGAGCTGGGCCGAGGCCTTCCAGGCCATCGCCGACCGCGCCAAGGGCCTGGACGGCAAGCGCATGGCGGCGATCGCCGGCGACACCGTCGACGCCGAGGCGATGGTTGCGCTGAAGGACCTGATGGCCGCGTTCGGGTCGCCGAACCTGGATTGCCGCCAGGACGGGGCGAAGCTGCCGGCCGGGCCGCGCGGCGCCTACCTGTTCAACAGCGGCATCGCCGGGATCGAGCAGGCCGACGTCATCCTGCTGGTCGGCACTAATCCGCGCTCCGAGGGCGCGATCGTCAACGCCCGCATCCGCAAGCGCTGGCTGAAGAACGGCCTGACCGTCGGCGTGGTCGGCCCCGATGTCGACCTGACCTACCGCACCCGCCATCTCGGCGCCGGGCCGGACACGTTGGCGGCGATCGCCGACGGCAGCGACGGCTTCGCCGAGGTGCTGCGCAACGCCAAGGCGCCGCTGCTGATCGTGGGGCAGGGCGCCCTGACCCGCGAGGACGGCGCCCAGGTGCTGGCCGCCTGCCGCCGCATCGCCGAGACCTACGGCCTGGTGCGCGACGGCTGGAACGGCTTCAACGTGCTGCACACCGCGGCGGCGCGGGTCGGCGGCCTGGATCTCGGCTTCCTGCCGGGCCCGGGCGGCCGCGACGTCGCCGGCATCCTCGACGGCGCCACCAAGGGCGAGATCGACTTCGTCTGGCTGCTGGCGGCCGACGAGATCGACACCGGCCGGCTGGGCAAGGCCTTCGTGGTCTACCAGGGCCACCATGGCGACCGCGGCGCCCATCGCGCCGACGTGATCCTGCCGGGCGCGGCCTACACCGAGAAGAACGCGACCTACGTCAACACCGAAGGCCGGGTGCAGCAGGCCCGCATGGCGGTGTTCCCGCCGGGCGAGGCGCGCGAGGACTGGAAGATCCTGCGCGCCGCCAGCGAGGCGCTGGGCCGCAAGCTGCCCTATGACAGCCTGCGCGAGGTGCGCCAGCGCCTGGTCGCGGTCAACCCGGTGTTCGGGGCGACCGACAGCCAGGCGGCCGGCGAGTGGGGGGCCTTCGGCGCCGAGGGCGCGATGGCGTCCGCGCCCTTCGTCTCGGCGGTGCAGAACTTCTACATGACGGATCCGGTCACCCGCGCCTCGGAGACGATGGCGCAGTGCGTGGACGAGATCACGGGCGCTCACAAGGCGGCGGCGGAGTAACGGGGCGGCCATGACTTTCTGGAGCGGATACGCCTGGCCGACGATCCTCGTCGTCCTTCAGATTATCGCGATCATCCTGCCGCTGATCATCGCGGTGGCTTACCTGACCTATGCCGAGCGCAAGGTGATGGCGGCGATGCAGCTGCGCCAGGGCCCGATGGTGGTCGGTCCCTTCGGCCTGCTGCAGCCGATCGCCGACGGCGTGAAGCTGCTGAGCAAGGAGACGATCGTCCCGTCCGGCGCCAACCGGATGCTGTTCATCCTGGCGCCGATGATCACCTTCTTCCTCAGCCTGGTGGCCTGGGCGGTGATCCCGTTCGACGACGGCTGGGTGCTGGCCAACATCAATGTCGGCGTCCTCTATCTGTTCGCGATCTCCTCGCTCGGCGTCTACGGCATCATCATCGCCGGCTGGGCCTCGAACTCGAAATACGCCTTCCTCGGCGGCCTGCGGTCGGCGGCGCAGATGGTGTCCTACGAAGTCTCGATCGGCTTCGTGATGATCTCCGTCCTGCTCTGCGTCGGCTCGCTCAACCTCTCCGACATCGTCAAGGCGCAGCACACCATCTGGTTCGCCATCCCGCTGCTGCCGATGTTCGTGATCTTCTTCATCTCGGCGCTGGCCGAGACCAACCGCGCGCCGTTCGACCTGCCCGAGGGCGAGTCGGAGATCACCGGCGGCTTCATGGTCGAATACTCGTCCATGACCTACGCGCTGTTCTTCCTTGGCGAATACGCCAACATGATCCTGATGAGCGGGATGACCTCGATCCTGTTCCTCGGCGGCTGGCTGGCGCCGTTCGGCGTGGCGCCCTTCACCTGGGTGCCGGGGCCGATCTGGTTCATCCTTAAGATCTGCTTCTGCCTGTTCGTCTTCATCTGGGTCCGGGCGACGCTGCCGCGTTTCCGCTACGACCAGCTGATGCGTCTGGGCTGGAAGGTCTTTCTCCCGTTCTCGCTGGCCTGGGTGGTGATCACCGCCGGCGTCCTTACCGCCTTCGGCTGGCTGCCGAAATAGGAGGCCGAGACCATGGCGTTCATCGACCGCACCGCGCGCAGCCTGCTGCTCAAGGAGATCCTGGGCGGCCTGGCCCTGACCTTCAGCTACATGTTCAAGCAGAAGGCGACGCTGAACTACCCGTTCGAGAAGGGCCCGCTGAGCCCGCGCTTCCGCGGTGAGCACGTGCTGCGCCGCTATCCCAGCGGCGAGGAGCGGTGCATCGCCTGCAAGCTGTGCGAGGCGGTGTGCCCGGCCCAGGCGATCACCATCGAGGCCGAGCCGCGCGGCGACGGCAGCCGCCGCACCACGCGCTACGACATCGACATGACCAAGTGCATCTATTGCGGCCTGTGCCAGGAGGCCTGCCCGGTGGATGCGATCGTCGAGGGGCCGAACTTCGAGTTCGCCACCGAGACGCGCGAGGAGCTGTTCTACAACAAGGAAAAGCTGCTGGCGAACGGGGACCGGTGGGAAGCGCAGATCGCCGCGAACATTGCGGCCGATGCGCCTTACCGGTAAGACCCGCTTCGCCGCCTCGATGTCGAATCCGGTTCCGCGTTCCCCCTTGGGAATGCGGTGCCGCATGAGGGGCAGGTACCGTGACCTAGCGCGTCCGGGAAGGACGACAGGGAGCACCGTGAGATGATCATCCAGGCCTTGGCCTTCTACCTGTTCGCCGCGATCACCGTGGCCTCCGCCGTGATGGTGATCTCGGCGCGCAACTCGGTGCATTCGGTGCTGTTCCTGATCCTCGCCTTCTTCAACGCGGCGGCGCTGTTCGTGCTGATCGGGGCGGAGTTCCTGGCGATGATCCTGGTCGTCGTCTATGTCGGCGCGGTCGCGGTGCTGTTCCTGTTCGTCGTCATGATGCTGGACGTCAACTTCGCCGAGCTGCGGGCCGGCTTCCTGCGCTACCTGCCGGTCGGCGCGCTGATCGGGCTGGTGCTGCTGGTCGAGCTGTTCCTGCTGTTCGGATCGATCCGCGGCGAAACAGTCTCGATCATGGCATCGGCCAGCGGCCACCCTGCCGGGCTGAGCAACACCGAGGCGCTGGGCCGGCTGATCTACACCCAGTACGCCTACCTGTTCCAGGCGGCGGGCCTGGTCCTCCTGGTCGCGATGATCGGGGCGATCGTGCTGACCCACCGCCAACGCGCCGGCGTCCGCCGCCAGGTGATTTCGCAGCAGCTCTCGCGCCGTCGCGAGGAGGTGATGGTGATCAAGAAGATCGGCACTGGGGAAGGGGCCTGACGTCATGACGATCGGACTCGGCCACTACCTCGTCCTCGCGGCGATCCTGTTCACGCTGGGCATCTTCGGCGTCTTCCTGAACCGGAAGAACGTGATCGTCATCCTGATGTCGATCGAGCTGATGCTGCTGGCGGTCAACATCAACCTGGTCGCCTTCTCGGTCGCGCTCGGCGACCTGGTCGGCCAGGTCTTCGCCCTGTTCGTGCTGACCGTCGCCGCCGCTGAAGCGGCGATCGGCCTCGCGATCCTCGTCGTCTACTTCCGCAACCGCGGCTCGATCGCGGTTGAGGACATCAACATGATGAAGGGCTGAGGCGCCCCCGATGGACATCGCCGCAATCTTCCTGCCGCTGGCCGGCTTCCTGATCGCAGGACTGTTCGGCCGCCTCATCGGCGACCGCGCCTCGATGGCCGTGACGACGCTCGGCGTCTGCGTCTCGGCGGTCATCTCCTGGTGGCTGTTCTTCGACGTCGCCATCGGCGGTCACGAGCGCACGCATTCGCTGCTGCTGTGGATCCACAGCGGCACCTTCGTGGCCGACTGGGCGCTGAAGTTCGACACCCTGACCGCCGTGATGCTGATCGTGGTCAACACCGTCTCCGCGATGGTGCATGTCTACTCGGTCGGCTACATGTCGCACGACCACTCCAAGCCGCGCTTCTTCGCCTATCTCAGCCTGTTCACCTTCGCCATGCTGATGCTGGTGACGGCGGACAACCTGGTGCAGCTGTTCTTCGGCTGGGAGGGCGTCGGCCTGGCCTCGTACCTCCTGATCGGCTTCTGGCATGAGAAGGAGAGCGCGCGCGCCGCGGCGGTGAAGGCCTTCCTGGTCAACCGCGTCGGCGACTTCGGCTTCGCCCTCGGCATCTTCGCCGTCTACAAGATCACCGGCACCGTGCGGTACGAGGAGATCTTCGCCGCAGCACCGCATCTGGTGGATGCGCGGATCAACTTCCTCGGCATGGACCTGCCGGCCCTGACCACCGCCAGCCTGCTGCTGTTCGTCGGCGCCATGGGCAAGTCGGCCCAGCTCGGCCTGCACACCTGGCTGCCGGACGCCATGGAAGGCCCGACCCCGGTCTCGGCCCTGATCCATGCCGCCACCATGGTCACCGCCGGCGTGTTCATGCTGGCGCGGATGTCGCCGCTGTTCGAATACGCGCCCGACGCGCTGGCCGTGGTCTGCGTCATCGGCGCGCTGACCGCCTTCGTCGCGGCGACGATCGGCCTGACCCAGTGGGACATCAAGCGGGTCATCGCCTATTCGACCATGAGCCAGCTCGGCTACATGTTCTTCGCCATCGGCGTCTCGGCCTACCAGGCGGCGATCTTCCACCTGATGACGCACGCCTTCTTCAAGGCGCTGCTGTTCCTCGGCGCCGGCTCGGTGATCCACGCCATGGGCGGCGAGCAGGACATGCGCAAGATGGGCGGCATCTGGAAGCTGATCCCGTCGACCTACGCCATGATGTGGATCGGCAGCCTGGCGCTGGCCGGCGTCGGCATCCCCGGGGTGTTCGGCTTCGCCGGCTTCTACTCCAAGGACATGATCCTGGAGGCGGCGTGGAGCGCCCACACCGGCGTCGGCGTCTTCGCCTACTGGCTCGGCGTGCTGGCCGCGCTGATGACGGCCTTCTACAGCGGCCGGCTGCTGTTCCTGACCTTCCACGGCAAGCCGCGCGCCGACCATCACACGATGGAGCACGCGCATGAATCGCCGCCGGTGATGCTGATCCCGCTGATCGTGCTGTCGGTCGGCGCGGTGCTGGCCGGCATCGTCGGCTACGACATCTTCGTCGGCGAGGGCCGCGAGGGCTTCTGGCGCGAGGCGATCCTGGTCCTGCATGGCCACGACAGCATCGAGGCCGCGCATCACAGCCCGGAATGGGTCGGCCTGCTGCCGCTGGTCGCCGGGCTGATCGGGCTCGCCGCCTCCTGGGTCTGCTACATCCAGATGCCGTCGCTGCCGGGGGCCATCGTGGGGGCGTTCAAGCCGATCCACCAGCTGTTCTTCCGCAAATGGTACTTCGACGAGATCTATGACGCGCTGTTGGTCAAGCCGGCCTTCGTCATCGGCCGGGCCCTGTGGAAGGGCGGCGACGGGGCGATCATCGACCGGCTGGGGCCGGACGGCATCGCCGCCACCTCGGTCGGCATCGCCCGCAAGGCCAGCCGGTTCGAAAGCGGCTACGTCTACCACTACGCCTTCGTCATGGTGATCGGCGTGGTCGCGCTGGTCTCCTGGTACGTCTTCGCCGGCCGGATGTGAGCAGCACCCATGGGTAACTGGCCGATCCTCTCGCTCGTGACCTTCCTGCCGCTGGTCGGCGCGGGTCTCATCCTCCTGCTGGCCCGCGGCAACGACGCCGCAGTGGCCGCCACCGCGCGCTGGGTCGCGCTGTGGACCACGCTGGTCACCTTCGCCCTCTCGGTCGCCGCCTGGATCGGGTTCGACCCCTCCGTGGCCGGCTTCCAGATGGAAGAGAAGCTGGCGTGGTTCCCGGACCTCAACATCTCCTACCACATGGGCGTCGACGGCATTTCGGTGCTGTTCGTCGTCCTGTCGGCCTTCCTGATGCCGATCTGCATCCTCGCCAGCTGGGAGAGCATCCACAGCCGGGTGAAGGAGTACATGGTCTCGTTTCTGATCCTCGAGACCATGATGATCGGCATGTTCAGCGCGCTGGACTACGTGCTGTTCTACGTCTTCTTCGAAGGCGTGCTGATCCCGATGTTCGTGATCATCGGCATCTGGGGCTCGGGCGAGCGCCGGATCTACGCCGCCTTCAAGCTGTTCCTGTTCACCCTGCTCGGCTCGGTGCTGATGCTGGTGGCGCTGCTGGCGATGTATGTCCAGGCCGGCACCACCGATATCCCGACGCTGCTGACCACCCATTACGGCTACAACATGCAGGTGTGGCTGTGGCTGGCCATGTTCGCCTCCTTCGCGGTGAAGGTGCCGATGTGGCCGGTGCACACCTGGCTGCCGGACGCCCATGTCGAGGCGCCGACCGCGGGGTCGGTGATCCTGGCCGGCGTGCTGCTGAAGATGGGCGGCTACGGCTTCCTGCGCTTCTCGATCCCGATGCTGCCGGAGGCGACGGCGCTGCTGACGCCGCTGGTCTACGGCCTGTCGATCGTCGCGGTCATCTACACCTCCCTGGTCGCCCTGGCGCAGGAGGACATGAAGAAGATGATCGCCTATTCCTCGATCGCGCATATGGGCTTCGTCACCGCCGGCATGTTCTCGCTGACCCAGCAGGGCATGGAAGGCTCGATCTTCCAGATGCTCAGCCACGGCGTGGTGTCCTCGGCGCTCTTCCTCTGCGTCGGCGTGGTCTATGACCGGCTGCACACCCGCGAGATCGCGCGCTATGGCGGCCTGGCCAAGAACATGCCGAAATACGCCGTGTTCTTCATGATCATGCTGCTGGGCTCGGTCGGCCTGCCGGCCACTTCGGGCTTTGTCGGCGAGTTCCTGATCCTGACCGGCCTGTTCCAGGCCAACACCTGGGTCGGGACCCTGGTCGCCACCGGACTGGTGCTGGGCGCCACCTACATGCTGCTCCTGTACCGCAAGGTCATCTTCGGCGAGATCACGCGCGAGGATGTGCGGAAGATGAAGGACCTCAGCCCGCGCGAGATCGCGATCTTCGTGCCGCTGACCATCGTCGTCCTGTGGATGGGCATCTACCCCTCCAGCTTCCTGAACGTGATGTCGGTCTCGGTCGACCACCTGATCACCCAATACCACGCCGATCTCGGCCGCGCCGCCGCGGTCGCGGTGGCCGTCCGCTGAGCCGGGGATCCGATCGCCATGGTGTCTCTTCCAGACCTGATGCCGGCCCTGCCGGAAATCTTCCTGGCCTGCGCCGGCCTGGCGCTGCTGCTGATCGGCGTGTTCCTCGGCGAGAAGTCGACCCGCATCGTCGCGGCGCTGGCGGTTATGTCTTTCATCATCACCGCCGCGCTGCTGGTGATGGGGCCGCAGGGCCGGGTGCTGACCTTCAACGGCATGTTCGTGACCGACGGCTTCGCCGTGTTCATGAAGATCCTGGTGCTGGTCGGCTCGTCGCTGGCCCTGATCCTGTCGCTCGACTATCTCGAGCACGAGAACATGTCGCGCTTCGAGTTCCCGGTGCTGTTCGTGCTGGCGACGCTCGGCATGCTGCTGATGGTCAGTGCCAACAGCCTGATCGCCCTCTATCTCGGGCTTGAGCTGCAGAGCCTCGCGCTCTACGTCGTCGCCGCCTTCAACCGGGATTCGGAGCGGTCGAGCGAGGCCGGGCTGAAGTACTTCGTCCTCGGCGCCCTGTCCTCGGGCATGCTGCTGTACGGCGCCTCGCTGGTCTACGGCTTCACCGGCACCGTCGCCTTCGACGGGCTGGCCCAGGCTCTGCCCGCCGGGCAGCTGGCGTCGATGGGCGTCATCATCGGCATCGTCTTCATCTGCGCCGGCCTGGCCTTCAAGGTCTCGGCCGTGCCGTTCCACATGTGGACGCCCGACGTCTATGAGGGGGCGCCGACCCCGGTCACCGCCTTCTTCGCGGTGGCGCCCAAGGTCGCCGCCATGGCGCTGTTCGTCCGCGTCCTGGTCGAACCCTTCGGCCATCTGACCAGCCAGTGGCAGCAGATCATCGTCGTGGCCTCGGCGCTGTCGATGATCCTCGGCGCCTTCGCCGCGATCGCGCAGACCAACGTCAAGCGGCTGATGGCCTATTCCTCGATCGGCCATGTCGGCTTCGCCCTGCTGGGCCTCGCCGCCGGCACGCCGGACGGCATCACCGCCGTCATCGTCTACCTCTCGATCTACGTCGCCATGAGCATCGGCACCTTCGCCGTGATCCTGTCGATGCGGGTGGACGGCAAGGCGGTTGAGGGCATCCAGGACCTCGCCGGCCTCGGCAAGTCCAACCCGGGCACCGCCTTCGCCCTGGTCATCATGATGTTCTCGATGGCCGGCATCCCGCCGCTGGCCGGGTTCTTTGCCAAGCTCTACGTGTTCCGCGCGGTGATCGCCCAGGGCACCACCGGCTTCATCATCCTGGCGGTGATCGGCGTGGTGTCGAGCGTGGTGTCGGCCTACTACTACCTGCGCGTCATCCGGGTGATGTACTTCGAGGACCCGAAGATCGCCTTCGACAAGCCGGCGGGGGCGGCGCTGCCGTCGATCCTGGCGGTCGCGACGCTGTTCATCGTCTTCTTCTGGATCCTGCCGGCGCCGCTGACCGGCGCGGCCCAGGCGGCTGCGGCCAGTCTGTTCGGGGGTTGATGACCGTCTCCCTGCCGCAAGGCTGGCAGCTCGACGCGCGCGACAGCGTCGGCAGCACCAATGACGAGGCGCGGGCGCTTGCCGCGGCGGGCGCCGGCCACGGCACCATCGTCTGGGCCAGGCGGCAGGACACGGGCAGGGGCCGCCGCGGCCGCGGTTGGGCCTCGCCGGAAGGCAACCTCTACTGCTCGACCATCCTGCGGCCGGACCTGCCCTTCGCCCGGGCGGGCGAGCTGACCTTCGTGGTCGGCGTCGCCCTGGCCGATGCGGCGGCGAGCTTCGGGGTCGAGCCGAAGCTGAAATGGCCGAACGACCTGCAGATCGCCGGCGACAAGCTGGCCGGCATCCTGCTGGAGGCGGCGGTGGCGCCGGACAGGACGGTCGACTGGATCGTCGCCGGCACCGGCATGAACATCGCCCACCACCCTGAACTGGCCGACTACCACGCCACCGACCTGCACGCCGCCGGCGCGCCCGGAGCCACGGTCGAGGCGGTGCTGGCGCGCTATGCCGAGGCGCTGGAGCGGCGCCTGGCGGAGTGGCGGGACCAGGGCTTCGACGCCACCCGGGCCGCCTGGCTGGAGCGCGCCGTCGGCCTCGGCGCCCGCATCCGGGTGCGGCTGGAGCACGAGACGCTGGAGGGCGTGTTCGAGCACATCGACCCCAGCGGCGCTCTGATCTTGCGCACCGAGCGCGGGCGGCACAGCATCACCGCGGGCGACGTCTTCTTCGGGAGCGGCTGAGATGCTTCTCGCCATCGACGCGGGCAACACCAACATCGTCTTCGCCGTGTTCGACGGGGCGCAGCAGAAGGGCCAGTGGCGCATCGCCACCGACAGCCGCCGCACCTCCGACGAATACGCCGTGTGGCTGGTCTCGCTGATGGCGATGCGCGGGCTGCGGCCGATCGACGTCACCCGCTCGATCCTGTCCAGCGTGGTCCCGGCCGCGACCTTCAACCTGGCCAAGCTGTGCCGCGACCATTTCGGCACTGACCCGATGCGGGTCGGCGACCCCGACGTCGAGCTCGGCATCCGCAACCTGCTGCTGAACCCGCGCGAGGCCGGGGCCGACCGCCTGGTCAACGCCGTGTCGGCCGGCGCCGCCTACAAGCCGCCGCTGATCGTGGTCGACATCGGCACCGGCACCACCTTCGACGTGGTCAACGCCGATGGCGACTTCGTCGGGGGCATCATCGCCCCGGGCCCGCAGCTGGCGCTCGACGCCCTGCACAAGGTGGCGGCCCAGCTGCCCAAGGTCGAGATCGTGCGGCCGGAGCATGTCATCGGCCACGGCACCATCAGCGCCATGCAATCCGGCATGTTCTGGGGCTACCTCAGCATGATCGAAGGGCTGATCACCCGGATCAAGGCGGAGCTGTCGCCGACCGGCACGCCCCCCGTCACCGTGATCACCACCGGCGGCCTTGGTAGCGTTTTCGCTCAGGCGACCCATATGATCGACCACATCGACAGTGAACTGACCCTGCGCGGACTGCGCCTTATCTACGAGCGAAACACCACAGCATGAGCTTCTCATCCGCGACCAGCACCTCCCGGACCCCGATTTCGCGGCCCGACGACGCCCTTTACTTTCTTCCGCTCGGAGGTGCGGGCGAGATCGGGATGAACATGTACCTCTACGGCCATGACGGCCATTGGCTGATGGTCGATTGCGGGGTCACCTTCGCCGATGATTCGGTGCCGGGCGTCGACCTGATCCTGCCGGATCCGGCCTTCATCGAGCGGCGGCGCGACGACCTGGTCGGCATGGTCATCACCCATGCCCATGAGGACCATGTCGGCGCCATCACCCATCTGTGGCCCGACCTGCGCTGCCCGATCTACGCCACGCCCTTCACCGCCGCGGTGCTGCGCATCAAGCTGCGCGAGACCGACTATGCCGACCAGGTGAAGATCATCGAGGTGCCGCTGGGCGGCGACGTCCAGATCGGCCCGTTCGGCGTCGGCTTCATCACCATGACCCATTCGGTACCGGAGCCGAGCGCGCTGGTGATCCGCACCAAGCACGGCAACATCGTCCACACCGGCGACTGGAAGCTCGACCCGGCGCCGCAGGTCGGCGCGTCCTACGACGAGGCCAAGCTGCGCCGGCTGGGCGAAGAGGGCGTGGTCGCGGTGATGGGCGACAGCACCAACGCGCTGACCCCCGGCCGCTCCGCCTCCGAGGAGGAGGTGCGCGAGGGCCTTGCCGCCGTGATCGCGGCCCAGAAGAACCGCGTCGTGGTCACCTGCTTCTCGTCCAACGTCGCGCGCATCCACAGCGTGGTGCTGGCGGCGCAGAAGGCCGGGCGGCACTGCGCCCTGGTCGGCCGGTCGCTGTGGAAGATCATGGAGGCGGCACAGAGCACCGGCTACATGACCAAGCTGCCGGAGCCGTTCATCCGCGAGGACCAGTTCGGCTACATCCCGCGCGACAAGATCGTGCTGATCTGCACCGGCAGCCAGGGCGAGCCGCGCTCGGCCCTGTCGCGCATCGCCAGCGACAGCCACCCGCACATCACGCTGGAGGCCGGCGACACGGTGATCTTCTCGGCCCGCGAGATCCCGGGCAACGAGAAGGCGATCGGCCGGGTGCAGAACGCGCTGGTGGCCCAGGGCGTCACCCTGCTGACGCCGGACGATGCCATGGTCCATTGCTCCGGCCATCCGGCGCGGGACGAGCTGACCACGCTCTACCAGTGGCTGAAGCCGAAGATCGTGGTGCCGGTACATGGTGAGGAGCGGCACATGCAGGCCCATGCGGCGCTGGCCCGCGAGGGGCAGGTGTCGGAGACGCTGGTGCCGCACAACGGCGCCCTGATCCGCCTGGCGCCCGGGCCGGCCGAGATCGTCGACAATGTCGAGCACGGCCGCCTGGCGCTGGACGGGCACCATCTGGTGCCGCTGGACGGCGAGGCGATCCGCGACCGCCAGCGCATCATCCACAACGGCGCCGCGGTCATCACCCTGGTGCTGGACCGCGACGGCCGCCTGGCCGCCGATCCCAAGGTGGCGCTGCTTGGCATCGAGGACGCCGAGGATTTGGCCGAGAGCGAGGCCGAGGTGGCGGAGGAGGTGCGCGGCGCCATCCAGAACCTGCCGCGGGCCCAGCGCAACGACGATTCGGCGATCAGCGAGACCGCCCGGGTCACGGTGCGGCGCACGATCCGCAGCTGGCACGGCAAGAAGCCGGTCACCGAGGTGCACCTGATCCGGTTGTGAGGGAAGGGGAACCTCTTCCTCGTCCTGTCATTGCCCGGCTTGACCGGGCAATCCAGGGGCCACGAAGAGCCGCTCTGGCCGCCCCTGGATGCCACGGTCAAGCCGTGGCATGACAAGGGTATAGAACCCAGGAAGCAGCCATGCGAGGGACCGCATCATGATCGGCCGGCTCAACCACGTCGCCATCGCCGTGCCCGACCTGGCGGCGGCGACGCGCCTGTACGGCGAGACGCTGGGCGCCGAGGTGTCGGCGCCGACCGACCTGCCGGAGCATGGCGTGACCACGGTCTTCGTGGTGCTGCCGAACACCAAGATCGAGCTGCTGCACCCGCTGGGCGCCGACTCGCCGGTCGCGAAGTTCCTGGAGCGCAACCCGAAGGGCGGCATCCACCATCTCTGCTACGAGGTCGACGACATCCTGGCGGCGCGCGACCGGCTGGTCGCCGCGGGCCTGCGCGTGCTCGGCGACGGCGAACCCAGGATCGGCGCCCATGGCAAGCCGGTGCTGTTCCTGCACCCGGCCGACCTCGTCGGCACGCTGACCGAGATCGAGCAGGTCTAGGGCCGGCCAAGGTCGGGCATGACGAAAAGCCCCATGTATCCCGGCGCGCCGGACGGGTAAGCAGGGCCGGTAAGGTCCGGGAGGGTCGGCATGGGTTTCTTCAGCGGCTTCGTCGTCTTCGTCATCATCTGGTGGACCGTGATCTTCATGGTCCTGCCTTTCGGCGTGCGGCCCGAGGTCGACAATGTGCAGCCGGGCCACCAGGTCGGGGCGCCGAGCAATCCGCGGCTGCTGCGCAAGGTGCTGATCACCACCGCGATCAGCATCGTGCTATGGGTGATCATCAACATTCTGATCACCGAGAACGTGTTCTCCTTCCGGGATTGGGCCGCAACATGGACGTCGTCGCAGCAGTGAAGGACCCGGTGCCGGAGAAGAGCTACTGCGCCTTCGCCGCCACCGACCCGCTCCACAAGGCCTATCACGACACCGAATACGGCTTCCCCGCCCGCGACGACGCGGTGCTGTTCGAGCGGCTGATCCTGGAGATCAACCAGGCCGGCCTGTCCTGGGGCCTGATGCTGAAGAAGCGCGAGGGCTTCCGCCGCGCCTATGCCGGCTACGACATCGACAAGGTCGCCGCGTTCGACGACGCCGACCGCGCCCGGCTGCTGGCCGATGCCGGCATCGTCCGCAACCGGCTGAAGGTGGATGCCGCGATCGAGAACGCCAAGCGGCTGCAGGCGATCCGCGACAGCCATGGCAGCTTCGCCGCCTGGATCGACGCGCACCACCCGCTGGCGAAGGCGGAATGGGTGAAGCTGTTCAAGCAGACCTTCCGCTTCACCGGCGGCGAGATCGTCAACGAGTTCCTGATGAGCCTCGGCTATCTGCGCGGCACCCACCATGCCGGCTGCCCGGTCTACGCGGAGATCCTGAAGCTCGATCCGCCCTGGCGGCGCGTGGTCTGATCCGCCGGAGCGGGCACGGTCTGCCGAACTTCGCGGCACACGTGTTCATGCATAAAAAAACGGCAGGGCCGAAGCGCCTGCCGCACGAAACCTGTCTTATTTTTTGTCACCGGGAAGCTGACGCTTCTCCGGCACTCCCGACAGTTTCCTCCCTAAACTCGGGCCTGCCCTTTTCGATTCTTTTGGTCAGGCGAGGCGGACCTTAGCGAGGAAAAATGGGGCTGTCACGCAGAATCGCATGGCGCCCATGCCCCCAGATCAGGGCGAATTCAGGTGCGGGATGAGGACAATTTGGCGGACTCGGACGGAAATCCCATCGGTGGCCGAAGAGCGGTTTTTGGTCCCGAAAGGCGGCAGGTCATTCGCTGGGCGATTGAGCAGGGATGAGGCATCGCCGCACCGCGAACCGGGAGGACCGGTGGCGGGCGATGGGGCGGGCGCCGCCGCGAAGCCCGCATGGACAGGCCGGCGGTCCTTCCCTAAAGTCGCGCGCCTGTGTTGCCACTCCCCGGTCCAGACGGAAGCCCCGCTCGATGCGCCTGTCCCAGTTCTTCCTGCCCACCCTGAAGGAGAATCCCAGCGAAGCGCAGATCGTGTCGCATCGCCTGATGCTGCGCGCCGGCATGATCCGCCAGCAGGCGGCCGGCATCTATGCGTGGCTGCCGCTGGGCTATCGGGTGCTGAAGAAGATCGAGCAGGTGGTGCGCGAGGAGCAGGACCGCTTCGGCTGCCAGGAACTGCTGATGCCGACGATCCAGCCGGCCGATCTGTGGCGCGAGAGCGGCCGCTACGACGACTACGGCAAGGAGATGCTGCGCATCCGCGACCGCAACGATCGCGACATGCTGTTCGGGCCGACCAATGAGGAGATGATCACCGACATCTTCCGGTCGTCGGTGAAGAGCTACAAGCAGCTGCCGCAGCTGCTGTACCACATCCAGTGGAAGTTCCGGGACGAGGTGCGTCCCCGCTTCGGCGTGATGCGCGGCCGCGAGTTCCTGATGAAGGACGCCTACAGCTTCGACGTCGATTACGAAGCCGCCAGAAGGTCTTACAACAAATTCTTCGTCTGCTATCTCAGCACCTTCGCCCGCCTCGGGCTGAAGGCGGTGCCGGTGAAGGCCGACACCGGGCCGATCGGTGGCGACCTCAGCCACGAGTTCCAGATCCTGGCCGAGACCGGCGAAAGCCAGGTCTATGTCGACCCGCGCCTGCTGGAGCTGGACACCGAGGCGCGGCAGCTCGGCCCCGACGACGACCTGGCGGCCTTCGTCGACCGCGTCACCGGCCTCTACGCCGCGGCCGACGAGATGCACGATCCCGCGAAGTGCCCGGTGCCCGCCGCGGAGCTGCAGACCCGGCGCGGCATCGAGGTCGGCCACATCTTCTATTTCGGCACCAAATACTCCGCCGCGATGAACGCCCAGGTCGCCGGGCCGGACGGCGTGCAGCGCCCGGTCGAGATGGGCAGCTACGGCATCGGCGTGTCGCGCCTGGCGGGTGCGATCATCGAGGCCAGCCATGACGATGCCGGCATCATCTGGCCGGATGCGGTGGCGCCCTTCGATGTCGGTCTGATCAACCTGAAGCCGGGCGACGCGGCCTGCGATGCCGCGGCCCAGGACCTGTACCAGCGCTTCCAGACCGCCGGCCTCGACCCGCTCTACGACGATCGGGACGAGCGGGCGGGCGCCAAGTTCGCCCAGATGGACCTGATCGGCCTGCCCTGGCAGGTGGTGATCGGGCCGCGCGGCGCCGCGTCGGGCGTGGCCGAGATCAAGCGCCGCGCCACCGGCGAGAAGCTGGAGCTGGCGCTCGACGCGGTGGTGGCGCGGATCAAGGGCTGATCCCGCGCCGCGCCCCCGACCCGCTGGCCCTCGCATGTTCAACGCCTTCGAACGGACCGTCGCCTTCCGCTACCTCCGGGCCCGCCGGAAGGAAGGCTTCATCTCGGTGATCGCCGGTTTTTCGCTGGTCGGCATCCTGCTGGGCGTGGCGACGCTGATCATCGTCATGTCGGTGATGAACGGCTTCCGCGCCCAGCTGGTGCAGCGCGTGCTGGGCCTCGACGGCCATCTCAGCGTCACCGCCAAAGCCAGCGCCGGGCTGCCGGACTATGGCCCGCTGGCCGACAGGCTGCGGCAGGTGCCGGGCGTCCTGCGGGTGACGCCGGTGATCCAGGACCAGGCGCTGGTCAGCCGCGACTCCTCGCTGCAAGGCGCGGCCTATGCGGCGGTGCGCGGGGTCGAGCCGGCGGATTTTCTGAACCGTCCGGCGATCGCCAAATCGCTCTACATCGACAAGCCGGAGGATTTCTCCGGCACCGACGCGATCGCGATCGGCAGCGGCCTGGCCGGGCAGTTCGGCGTCCGCGTCGGCGACGAGCTGACGCTGGTGACGCCGCATTTCAACCGCACTGCCTTCGGGTCGGTGCCGCGGTCGAAGACCTATGTGATCGCCGGGATCTTCAGCACCGGCCGGCCGGAATATGATTCCGCCACCGTCTACATGCCGCTGGAGGCGGCGCAGCTGCTGTTTCAGATGAAGGGGCAGGCCGGCGGCCTCGAGCTGTTCGTCGCCGACCCCGAGCGGCTCGATGCCGTCCGCGCCGCGGTGGCCCAGGCCGCGGGGCCGGGCCTCCAGGTGTCCGACTGGCGCGACGCCAACGCCACGATCTTCACGGCGCTGCAGGTCGAGCGCAACGTCATGTTCATCATCCTGACCCTGATCATCCTGGTGGCGGCGTTCAACATCGTCTCCAGCCTGGTCATGCTGGTGAAGGACAAGGGCAGCGACATCGCCATCCTGCGCACCATGGGCGCCACCCGCGGCGCCATCCTGCGCATCTTCTTCCTGACCGGCGCCACCATCGGCCTGGTCGGCACCGCCGCGGGCCTGGCCCTCGGCCTCGCCTTGGCCGCCAATGTCGACGCCATCCGCGCCTGGCTGCAGGGCGTATTGGGCCCCGAGACCTTCGCCGCCGAATTCAGCTTCATCGCCCAGCTGCCCGCGCGGGTCGATGCCGGCCAGGTCGTCTGGGTCTGCCTGCTGGCCGTCGGCCTGACCTTCCTGGCCTCGATCTTCCCGGCTTGGCGGGCGGCCCGGCTCGATCCGGTGGAGGCCCTGCGCTATGAGTGACGCTGCCATGACCGCTGCCCCCACCGCCGACGTGCTGCGCCTCGAGGGCATCCGCCGCAGCTTCCAGCAGGGCGAGACCCGGCTCGACGTGCTGCGCGGCGCCGACCTGTCGATCGCCGCGGGCGAGATCGTGGCCCTGGTCGGCCCCAGCGGTGCCGGCAAGTCGACCCTGCTGCACATCGCCGGGCTGCTGGAGCGGCCGGACGGCGGCACCATCACCGTCGCCGGCCAGCGCTGCGACGGGCTAGGCGACGGGCCGCGCACGGCGCTGCGCCGCTCCGCCATCGGCTTCGTCTACCAGTTCCACCACCTGCTGCCCGAGTTCAGCGCGATCGAGAACGTGGTGCTGCCGCAGATGATCGCCGGCGCGGCGCGGCCCGCGGCGCGGCAGCGGGGGCGGGACCTGCTGGCCCGGGTCGGCCTGGCCGCCCGGCTCGACCATCGCCCGGCCCAGCTGTCGGGCGGCGAGCAGCAGCGCGTCGCCATCGCCCGGGCGCTGGCCAATGCGCCGAAGGTGCTGATCGCCGACGAGCCGACCGGCAACCTCGACCATAGCACCGCCGAGGCTGTGTTCGAGATGCTGGTCGAAGTGGTGCGGTCGACCCGCGTCGGCGCCCTGATCGCCACCCACAACCTCGACCTGGCGTCGCGGATGGACCGCGTGGTCGAGATGCGCGACGGCGTGCTGGTTGGGCAGTAGGGGCGCCCGCATGTTCAACGCCTTCGAACGCACCGTCGCCTTCCGCTACCTCCGGGCCCGCCGCAAGCAGGGCTTCGTCTCGGTCATCGCCGGGTTCTCGCTGCTCGGCATCGTGCTCGGCGTTGCCACGCTAATCACCGTCACCTCCGTGATGAACGGCTTCCGCACCGAGCTCCTGGCCCGCTTCCTCGGCCTCAACGCCCATGTCAGTATCTACGCCCTGGGCCAGAGCGAGATCACCGACTACGCACCGGTGGCCGGGCGGCTGCGCGGGGTCGACGGCGTCACCCAGGTGCTGCCGGTGATCCAGGGCATGGCCCTGGCCAGCGCCGGCAGCGCCTCGGCCGGCGTCCAGATCCGCGGCGAGCGGCCGGAGGACTTCCTGGCCCGGCCGCTGATCGCCCGCGACCTGCAGATCCAGTCCCCCGGCGCCTTCGCCGGCACCGAGGCGGTGGCGATCGGCAAGGCGCTGGCGGACAAGCTCGGCGTCGGCCTCGGCGGCCGCATCACCCTGCTGGCCCCGGGCGCGGGGTCGACAGGGCAGGGCGAGGCCGCCCCGGACAGCTCGCCGAAGGTCAAGGCCTTCACCGTGGTCGCGATCTTCGAGGCCGGCCTCTACGAATTCGATTCGGGCGTCGCGGTGATGCCGCTGGAGGCGGCGCAATCGCTGCTGCAGATGGGCGGCGGGGTCACCCGTCTCGACCTGTTCGTGCGCGACCCCGACCGGATCGCGGCGCTGCGTGACCCGCTGCAGCAGGCCACCGGCCTCGGCTTCCGCTTCTTCGACTGGCAGCAGGCGCTGGCCGGCTATCTCGACATCGTCGAGGGCCAGCGCAATGTCATCTTCGTCATCCTGTCGCTGATCGTGCTGGTGGCCGCGTTCAACATCATCTCCAGCCTGATCATGCTGGTGAAGGACAAGGGCGGCGACATCGCCATCCTGCGCACCATGGGCGCCACGCGCGGGGCCATCCTGCGCATCTTCTTCATGACCGGCGCCATCATCGGCGCGGTGGGCACCCTGGTCGGCCTGGGCCTCGGCGTCGCGCTGGCTGACAACCTCGAGCCGATCCGCCAGGGGCTGCAGAGCCTGACCGGCATGGTCATCTTCGATCCCAAGCAGTACTCCCTGACCCGGATCCCGACCGAGATCAACGCCGGCGAGGTGCTGCTGGTCTGCGGCATGGCGCTGGCCCTGTCCTTCCTGGCCTCGATCTACCCGGCCTGGCGGGCCGCGCGGCTCGATCCCGTGGAGGCCCTGCGGTACGAGTGATCCCGCCCCGCGAGAGCTTTTAAGACATCCCAACACCGTCATTGCGAGCGCAGCGAAGCAATCCGGGGCCACGCGCACCGGCACCATGGATTGCTTCGTCGGCTTCGCCTCCTCGCAATGACGGCGGGGGATGGGATGCGTTATGAATACCCTGTCGTCCGATTCTGCTGAATCGGGCCGCCCCGGATCCCGTCGCCGCGGAGCACCGCCGCCATGCCACACGCCGATTTCATCCATCTGCGGGTGCACAGCGCCTACTCCCTGTCGGAAGGGGCGATCAAGATCAAGGAGCTGATCGGCATCTGCAAGAAGATGCAGATGCCGGCGGTGGCGGTCACCGACACCGGCAACCTGTTCGGCGCCCTGGAATTCGCCCTGGCGGCCAAGGATGCCGGCATCCAGCCGATCATCGGCACCATCCTCGCCATCGCCCGCACCGAGGTCGAGACCGGCGCCCGAGTCGGCGGGCCGGCCATCGCCGACCCCGACTGCCTGGTGCTGCTGGCCCAGGACGAGCGCGGCTACGAGAACCTGATGGCGCTGACCAGCCGTGCCTATCTCGAGACCGAGCAGGGCTTGGCGCCGCAGCTGTCGCTGGAGGCGCTGCAGGGCTACACCGACGGCCTGATCGCCCTGACCGGCGGGCCGAAGGGACCGGTCGGGCGGCTGCTGCTGGCCGAGCATCCGGACCGGGCGCTGGCGACGCTGCGCTCGCTCAAGGCGCTGTTCCCGGACCGGCTCTATGTCGAGCTGATGCGGCACGGGCAGGAGGACGAGGACCGGATCGAGGCGGCGCTGATCGATTTCGCCTATAGCGAGAACATCCCGCTGGTCGCGACCAACGACTGCTTCTTCACCACCGAGGACATGTACGAGGCGCATGACGCGCTGCTGTGCATCGCCGAGGGCACCTATGTGGTCGAGGCCAACCGGCGGCGGGTGACCCGCGACCACCGCTTCCGCCCGGCCGAGGAGATGCGGCAGCTGTTCGCCGACCTGCCGGAGGCGGTCGACAACACGGTGGTGATCGCGAAGCGCTGCGCGGTGATGCCGAAGAAGCGGGCGCCGATCCTGCCGACCTTCCCGAGCGAGGCGGGGCGGACCGAGGCGGAGGAGCTGCGCGCCCAGGCCAAGGAGGGGCTGACGGCGCGGCTGGAGGCCCATGTCTACACGCCCGAGATGGGCGAGGCCGAGCGCGCGGCGGCGCTGGAGACCTACACCGCCCGGCTCGACTACGAGCTCGACGTCATCGAGAAGATGGGCTTCCCCGGCTACTTCCTGATCGTCTCGGACTTCATCAAATGGTCCAAGGCGAACGACATCCCGGTCGGCCCGGGCCGTGGCTCCGGCGCCGGCTCGGTCGTCGCCTGGGTGCTGACCATCACCGATCTCGACCCGCTGCGCTTCGGCCTGCTGTTCGAGCGCTTTCTGAACCCGGAACGCGTGTCGATGCCCGACTTCGACATCGACTTCTGCCAGGACCGGCGCGACGAGGTGATCACCTATGTCCGCGACAAGTACGGGCATGACCGGGTGGCGCAGATCATCACCTTCGGAAAGCTGCAGGYCCGCGCCGTGCTGCGCGACGTCGGCCGCGTGCTGCAGATGCCCTACGGCCAGGTCGACCGCATCTGCAAGCTGGTGCCGAACAACCCGGCCAACCCGGTCACCCTGGCCCAGGCGATCGATGGCGAGCCGGCGCTGCAGCAGGAGCGCGACAACGACGAGCGGGTGCGCCACCTGATCGACCTGGCGATGAAGCTGGAGGGGCTGTACCGCCACGCCTCGACCCACGCCGCCGGCGTGGTCATCGGCGACCGGCCGCTGCACGAGCTGGTGGCGCTGTACCGGGACCCGCGCTCGCCGGTCCCGGCCACCCAGTTCAACATGAAGTATGTCGAGCAGGCCGGGCTGGTGAAGTTCGACTTCCTCGGCCTGAAGACGCTGACCGTGCTGCGCGTGGCCGAGAACCTGATCAAGGCCAGCGGGGTCGAGATCGACCTGGCGCACATCCCGCTCGACGACGGGCCGACCTACGCCATGCTCGGCCGGGCGGAGGCGACCGGCGTGTTCCAGCTGGAAAGTTCCGGCATGCGCGACGTGCTGCGCCGGATGAAGCCGAACCGCATCGGCGACATCATCGCGCTGGTGGCGCTCTACCGCCCCGGCCCGATGGACAACATCCCGACCTTCATCGAGGTCAAGAACGGCACCAAGGCGCCCGACTACCTGCATCCGTCGCTGCAGCCGATCCTGGAAGAGACCTACGGCATCATGGTCTACCAGGAACAGGTGATGCAGGTCGCCCAGACCCTGGCGGGCTATTCGCTCGGCGGCGCCGACCTGCTGCGCCGCGCCATGGGCAAGAAGATCAAGGCGGAGATGGATGCCCAGAAGGCCAGCTTCGTCGAGGGCGCGGTCGCCCGCGGCGTGCCGGCGGGGCAGGCGTCGAACATCTTCGACCAGGTCGAGAAGTTCGCAGGCTACGGCTTCAACAAGTCGCACGCCGCCGCCTATGCCATCGTCGCCTACCAGACCGCCTATCTGAAGGCGAACCATCCGGTCGAGTTCATGGCGGCGTCGATGACGCTCGACCTCGGCAACACCGACAAGCTGAACGTCTTCCGGCAGGAGCTGACGCGCCTGCGCATCAAGCTCCTGATCCCCGACATCAACAAGTCGGAGGCGGTGTTCGCGGTCGAGACGCTGCCCGACGGCGGCAAGGCCATCCGCTACGCCCTCGGCGCGATCAAGGGGGTGGGGCCGGAGGCGATGCGCAGCCTGGTGCTGGAGCGCGACCGCGGCGGCCCCTTCAAAGACCTGTTCGACCTGGCCCGCCGGCTCGACCTCAAGCTCTTGAACAAGCGCCAGCTGGAGAACCTGGCCCGGGCCGGGGCTTTCGATTCGATCGACAAGAACCGCGCCCGTGTCGTGGCCGCCTTCGACACGCTGCTGCGCTACGCCCACACCATGGTGGCGGAGCGCGAGAGCGGCCAGATCGGCCTGTTCGGCGGCCCGACCGGCGGCGAACTCAGCGCGCCGCCGCTGCCGACCATCCCCGACTGGGATTCGATGGAGCGGCTGCGGCAGGAGTTCGACGCGGTCGGCTTCTACCTCTCGGCCCATCCGCTCGACACCTACAACACCAAGCGCCTGGGCTCGGTGCGCTCGGCCGAGATCGGCCAGAAGATGCGGATGGGGCACACCCAGCTGCGCCTCGCCGGCATCCTGATGGCCAAGCGGGAGATGACCACCAAGACCGGTAACCGCATGTGCTTCGGCACCTTCTCCGACGCCAGCGGCGTGTTCGAGGTCACCTTCTTCGCCGAGACGCTGGCGACGGCGCGGCAGCTGCTCGAGGTCGGCGCCGCTTTGGCCATGGCGGTGGAGATCCAGAGCCGCGGCGAGGAGCTGCGGCTGACCGCGATGTCGGTCGAGCCGATCGACCAGGCCCTGGCCCGCAGCGCCGCGCGCTTCGTGATCTATGTCGACGGGGTCCATGCCATCCAGCCGCTGCACGGGCTGCTCGACCGCGAAGGGCAGGGGCGGTGCAAGGTCAACCTGCAGCTGCTGCTGGCGCCGACCGAGGAGGTCGAGATCGAGCTGCCCGGCGGCTATGCCGTGGGCGGCCGGGCCAAGGCCGCGCTGAAATCGGTGCCCGGCGTGCTCAGCGTCGAGGAGTTCTGACGGCCGGGAACGATTTCGCCCGTAGGTTGGGTTCGCCTCGGCGAACCCAACCTACGCAACCTTAGACCAGCGCGCGCAGCTTCTTGCGCACGTCCAGCACCTCGTTCGCCGAGGCCCGGCCTTTGAACACCGCACCCCGTGCCCGCCAGTCGAGCGATTTCACCTGGTCGGCCAGCACGGCGCTGGGGACGCCGCCGGCGATCAGCACCTCGAACGGATAGCCCTTGGGCTTCGTCGTCATCGGGCAGGCGACCAGCAGGCCGACCTTGGCGTTGTAGGCCGCCGGCGACAGGACGAGGGCAGGGCGGTGGCCAGCTTGTTCGTGCCCCGCCTGCGGATCGAAATCGACCCACACGATGTCGCCGCGATCGGGGACATAGGCCGCGGCGCCCGGCGGCTTCGCCATCTACCAGACCTCCTTGCCGACGGCCGGGCCGAAATCGACCGAATCGTGCCGGTTCTCGTCGGTGACGCCGGCCAGCAGGGTCTCGAGGTCGGTGCCGGCGATGCCGTCGTCGAGGATGGGCTCGATGATGATGCGGCCGCCCTCGAGGCGGACATCCACGGCCTGGTCGATCGAGAGGCGCGCGACATCCATGATCGCCGCGGGGATGCGCACGGCGGCGCTGTTCCCCCATTTCTTCACGGTCATTCTCATGCCGGCCTCCATGCCCCAGGCTGCTCGTCCTCAACGTCTATACATATGTAGATACGGCGCCGTTTGGGAGCAAGCCATCCGTATCGACAGATGTCTCTACGTCGGTCGCATGCCTCCTGCTTGTCCGAAACCCGGATCTGCCGTTAAAAGGGCGATCTCCGGGGGCACCGTCCCCCCATTGCACCGGAGGGCAGGCGACCGTTCCGGCACCGTCCGGGTTGCCGCTCCTGTCTCTCCCATCGAGACTTCGCGATGACCGACACTTCCGATCACGGCATCCGCTTCGGGCGGATCGCGGCCATGCTTCCGGTCCGCGACATGGGCAAGGCGCAGGCCTTCTACACCGGGGTCCTGGGCTTCCGGAAAACCTTCGAGAACGGCGATCCCGTCGGCTTTGTGATCCTGCAGCGGGACGCCGCCGAGCTGCATCTGACGCTGCAGCCGGCCCACAAGGCGGCGCCGTTCAACGTGGCGCATCTGATGGTCGCGG
Organism: Inquilinus sp. 2KB_23; assembly: GCF_052115705.1. Taxonomy (NCBI): domain Bacteria; kingdom Pseudomonadati; phylum Pseudomonadota; class Alphaproteobacteria; order Rhodospirillales; family Rhodospirillaceae; genus Inquilinus; species Inquilinus sp. 2KB_23. The sequence continues at coordinate 121,389 of NZ_JBFRHF010000009.1, forward strand.
ATGTCGACGCGCTGCACCGGATCTGCCGGGACCACGGGCTGCGCATCGTCAAGGGCCTGCGCGACAAGGATTACGGCCTGCGCGCCTTCGTGTTCGAGGATCCGGACGGCAACCGCATCGACGTCGGCCAGCCGATCTGACCGGATGAGCCGGCCGGCCCGGCGCCCTGGTCTCGCCGGGCCGGTCCCTCGCCAGGCCTCAGTCCGCGGTCCCGTGCGGCCAGGCCCATTGCTGGATCTCCGGCATGTCCTCCCCGGTATCGCGGATGTACGCCTTGTGCGCGATCAGCGCCTCGCGGAAGGCCTGTTTGACATGGGCGGCGGTCGCGTTCAGGCCCGGCACGCGCTCGATCGCCATCGTCGCCAGGCTGAACCGGTCCAGGCCGTTCAGCACCACCATGTCGAACGGAGTCGTGGTGGTGCCTTCCTCCCGATAGCCGCGCACATGCAGGTTGGCGTGGTTGGTCCGGCGATAGGTCAGGCGGTGGATCAGCTGGGGATAGCCGTGATAGGCGAAGATCACTGGCTTGTCGGCGGTGAACAGGCTGTCGAAATCGCGGTCCGCCAGGCCGTGGGGATGCTCTTCCCGGGTCTGCAGGGTCATCAGGTCGACGACGTTGACGACCCGGACCTTGAGCTCGGGCAGATGCTGTCGCAGCAGGTCCACCGCCGCCAGCGTCTCCAGGGTCGGCACGTCGCCAGCGCAGGCCATCACCACGTCCGGCTCACGGCCGTCGTCGTTGCTGGCCCAGCGCCACAGGCCGATGCCGGCCTCGCAATGGGCGACCGCCGCCTCGATGCCCAGCCATTGCGGCGCGGGCTGCTTGCCGGCCACGATCACATTGATGCGGTCATAGGTCCGCAGGCAGTGGTCGGTCACCCACAGCAGGCAGTTCGCGTCGGGCGGCAGATAGACCCGCACGATGTCGGCCTTCTTGTTGACCACCAGGTCGACGAAGCCGGGATCCTGGTGGCTGAAGCCGTTGTGGTCCTGCCGCCAGACATGCGAGGTCAGCAGGTAGTTCAGCGATGCGATCGGCCGGCGCCAGCCCAGCCCGCGCGAGACCTTCAGCCACTTCGCGTGCTGGTTGACCATCGAATCGACGATGTGGATGAACGCCTCGTAGCAGGAGAACAGGCCGTGGCGGCCGGTCAGGAGATAGCCTTCGAGCCATCCCTGGCAGAGGTGCTCGCTCAGCACCTCCATCACCCGGCCGTCGCGGGCGAGGTGCACGTCGTAGGGCTCGATCGGCTCCATCCACACCCGGTCGGTCGCCTCGAACACGGCGTCGAGGCGGTTCGAGGCGGTCTCGTCCGGGCCCACGATGCGGAAGTTGCGGGCCTCGGCGTTGAGGGTCATCACGTCGCGCAGGTAGGTGCCCATGGCGCGGGTCGCCTCGCCCTGGGTGGCGCCCGGATTCGGCACGGCGAGGGCGTGGTCGCGGAAATCGGGCAGGCGCAGCTCCCGGCGCAGCAGCCCGCCATTGGCGTTGGGGTTGGCGCCCATGCGCCGCGTCCCCGACGGCGCCAGCTCCGCCAGGTCCGGCCGCAGCCGTCCGGACTCGTCGAACAGCGTCTCCGGCCTGTAGCTGCGCATCCACTCTTCGAGCAGGCGCAGATGCTCCGGGTTCTCGCGGACCTTCGACAGCGGCACCTGATGGGCCCGCCAGAAGCCCTCGACCTTCTGGCCGTCGACCTCCTTCGGCCCGGTCCAGCCCTTGGGGCTGCGCAGCACGATCATCGGCCAGCGCGGCAGGTCGGTCGTGCCCTGCGCTTGCCGCGCGGCCGCCTGGATCGCCCGGATCCGGTTGGCCGCGATGTCGAGCGTGTCGGCCATCAGCCGGTGCATCGGCCCGGGGTCGCTGCCCTCGACGAACAGCGGCTCGTAGCCGTAGCCGACGAACAGGCTTCGCAGGTCGCTTTCCGGCATGCGGCCGAGCAGCGTGGGGTTGGCGATCTTGTAGCCGTTCAGATGCAGGATCGGCAGCACGGCGCCGTCGCGGGCCGGGTTCAGGAACTTGTTCGAATGCCAGGATGCGGCCAGGGCGCCGGTTTCGGCCTCGCCGTCGCCGACCACGCAGGCGACGATCAGATCCGGATTGTCGAACGCCGCGCCGAAGGCGTGGGCCAAGGCATAGCCCAGCTCGCCGCCCTCATGGATCGAACCCGGGGTCTCAGGCGCCGCATGGCTGGGGATGCCGCCGGGGAAGGAGAACTGGCGGAACAGCTTCCGCATCCCCTCCGCGTCGGGCGAGATGTCGGGGTAGATCTCGCTGTAGCTGCCTTCGAGATAGGTGTTGGCGACCATGCCGGGGCCGCCATGTCCCGGCCCGCAGATGTAGATCATGTCGAGGTCGCGCGCCCGGATCAGCCGGTTGAGATGCGCGTAGACGAAGTTCAGCCCCGGGGTGGTGCCCCAATGGCCGAGCAGGCGGGGCTTGACCTGCTCCACGGTCAGCGGCTGGCGCAGCAGCGGGTTGTCGAGCAGGTAGATCTGGCCGACCGACAGGTAGTTGGCCGCGCGCCAGTACTGGTCGATCCGGCCCAGCTCCTCGTCCGAGGCCCCGATGCCGACGCCCGAATCCGATGGCATGTTCATCCCGTATCCCCTTGGTGGCTGGCGTTGCCGCCGATCAATCTCTCGAGGCTCCTGGCGATCGGGAGCTCCTCGTCGGTGGGCACCACCAGGATGTCCACCGGTGAACCGTCGCGGCTGATGCGGCCTTCGGCGCGGTCGTTCCGACCGGTGTCGAGCTGCAGCCCCGCCCAGGCCATGCCCTGGCAGATCATCCGGCGCAGCCGGGCCGAATGCTCGCCGATGCCCGCCGTGAAGACGAAGGCATCGAGCCCGCCGAGTGCCGCGACGAGCGATCCCGCCTCGCGCACCACGCGATAGGCGAAGAGTTCGAGCGCCTCGGCGGCGTGCGGGTCGGTGCTCTCCTCCAGCACATGGGCGTCGCTGCTGACCCCGGAGACGCCGAGCAGGCCGGACCGGGTGTTCAGCAGCTCGTCGACCGCGGCCGGGGACATCGTCCGCTGGTTCAGGAGGTAGAGCACGATGCCCGGGTCGATCGCGCCGCAGCGCGTGCCCATCATCAGGCCGTCGAGCGCCGTGAACCCCATGGTGGTGGCGATGCTGGCGCGATTGGCCATGGCGCACAGGCTGGCGCCGCTGCCGAGATGCGCGACGATGACCCGGCCAGAGGCGCGCGTACCGAGCAGGTCGGGCAGGAGTCCGGCGATGTATTCGTAGGACAGGCCGTGGAAGCCGTAGCGGATGATCCCCTGCTCCGTGAGCTCGCGCGGCAGGGGGAACAGCTGCGCCAGGCGGGGCAGGGTGCGGTGGAAGGCGGTGTCGAAGCAGGCCACCTGCGGCAGGCCCGGCCAGGCCGCTTCCACCGCCGCGATGGCGGCGAGATTGTGCTGCTGGTGGTTCGGCGCCAGCGGGATCAGCGTTTCCAACGCCGCCATCACCGTCGGGTCGATGCGCACCGGTGCGCGGAATCTGGCGCCGCCATGGACGACCCGGTGCCCGGCCGCGGCCAGGGTGACGCCGTCGAGGCGCCGGATCGCGGACACCAGCCATCGCGTCACAGCATCCCGGTCCGCGCCGGCCGGCGGCGCCCCGCCGGCGGTCAGCCCGGCGGCCCGCGGCCCGCTGGCCTTGACCGTGCCGGCCCGGCCGATCTCGCTGATCCCGCCGCGGCACAGCAGGGCCAGCCCATCGCGCTCATAGAGCGCGAATTTGAGGCTCGACGAGCCGGCATTGAGGACCAGGACAGCGTCGATCATGGACACGGAGACCTTCCCGGCGCGCGGTGGACAGGCACCATGGAGCACAAGCCTTGACCCATGTGAACAGTTCCCTCCATCGGACCGGTTGTCGCGCCGGCAGTGAATCCGGCAACCGCGCTTGTTGCCGTGCCGCCGCGAGAGTCTGGCCAAAGCTGCGATCCCGCGCTAGAACCCCCACCGGACCCGGGCGCGGATGGCTGCGCCGCGGGCGATGTCTGTTGGAAGAATTTGCCTTGCGCACCGAAACCCGCGGCATGGCCCTGGCGCTGATCTGCATGATCGGCGCGGTGGTGGCCTCGAACTACCTGGTCCAGTTCCCGATCAACGACTGGCTGACCTGGGGCGCCTTCACCTATCCCCTGACCTTCCTGGTCACCGACCTGACCAACCGCTTCTTCGGCCCGCACCGTGCCCGCCAGGTCGCCTATGCCGGCTTCGCCATCGCCGTGGTGCTGTCGCTGTGGCTGGCCGATTGGCGCATCGCCGTGGCCTCCGGCACCGCCTTCCTGGTCGGGCAGCTGCTCGACATCCACATGTTCAACCGGCTGCGCCGCGCCGCCTGGTGGCAGGCGCCCTTCGTCGGCTCGGTCCTGGGCTCGGTGGTCGACACCGGCATCTTCTTCACCATCGCCTTCGCCGGCACCGGCCTGCCGATCCTGAGCCTGATGGCCGGCGACCTCTCGGTGAAGCTGGCCTGCGCGCTGCTGTTCCTGGCGCCGTTCCGCGCGCTGATGAACGTTGTGATGCCGATGCCGACGCTGCAGAACGGCTGATCCAGCCCGATGCGAGTTGATGATTTCGATTTCGATCTGCCGCGGCAGCTGATCGCCGACCGGCCCGCCGAGCCGCGCGACGCCGCGCGGCTGCTGGAGGTCGAGGCGGGCGGGCTGATGACCGGCCCCGAGCTGACCGATTGGCATGTGCGCGACCTGCCGGGCCTGCTGAAGGCCGGCGACGTGCTGGTGGTCAACGACACCCGGGTGATTCCGGCGCGGCTGCGCGGCAAGCGCGGCCTGGCCGGGGTCGAGATCATGCTGCACCAGCCGGTCGACGCCGGGCGCTGGCGCGCCTTCGCCCGCCCGGCGAAGAAGCTGAGCCCCGGGGACAGCATCGTCTTCGCCGAGGACTTCACCGCCACGGTGATTGCCAAGGGCGAGGGCGGCGACGTCGAGATCGCCTTTAACGACCCGGCCGCGCTGGCCGACCAGCTGCAGCGCCATGGCGAGATCCCGCTGCCGCCCTATATCGACCGGCCGGACGGGCCGGATGCGCGCGACCTCGACGACTACCAGACCATGTTCGCCGCCCATGACGGGGCCGTCGCCGCGCCGACCGCGGGGCTGCACTTCACCCCGGCGCTGCTCGACGCCCTGACGGCGCGCGGCGTCGAGACGGTGCGGCTGACGCTGCATGTCGGCGCCGGCACCTTCCTGCCGGTCAAGGCCGAGACCGTCGAAGAGCATGTGATGCATGCCGAGCGCGGCGTGCTGACCGCCGAGGCCGCCGCCCGGATCAACGCCGCCCGCGCCGCCGGCGGCCGGGTCGTCGCGGTCGGCACCACCAGCCTGCGCCTGCTGGAGAGCGCGGCGGGGGAGGACGGCGCGGTCCACCCCTTCACCGGCAGCACCGCGATCTTCATCACGCCCGGCCACCGCTTCCGCGTCGTCGACCTGCTGGTGACCAATTTCCACCTGCCGCGGTCGACCCTGTTCATGCTGGTATGCGCCTTCGCCGGGACAGAGTGGATGAAGCAGGCCTATGCCCATGCCATCGCGACCGGCTATCGCTTCTATTCCTATGGCGACACCAGCCTGCTGCACCGTCAGACCGCCCCATGACAGATCCCGCCTTCCGCTTCGAACTCCTGGGCCGTGACGGCGCCGCCCGCCTCGGGCGCGTGCACACCGCCCATGGCGTGGTCGACACCCCGACCTTCATGCCGGTCGGCACCGCCGCCACGGTGAAGGCGATGAAGCCGGAGGACGTGGCCGCGACCGGCGCCCAGATCGTGCTGGGCAACACTTACCACCTGATGCTGCGGCCGGGGGCGGAGCGGGTGGGCCGGCTGGGCGGGCTGCACCGCTTCATGAACTGGCCCGGCCCGATCCTGACCGATTCCGGCGGCTTCCAGGTGATGTCCTTGTCCAAGCTGCGGCGCATGGACAAGGACGGGGTGACCTTCCGCTCGCATCTCGACGGCAGCGAGCACCGGCTGACGCCGGAGCGGTCGACCGAGATCCAGCACCTGCTCGACGCCACCATCACCATGGCCTTCGACGAGTGCACGCCGTTCCCGTCGGAGCCGGAGGTGGCGGCCAGCTCGATGCGGCTGTCGATGGCGTGGGCGAAGCGGTCGCGCGACGCCTTCGTCGCCCGGCAGGGCTATGGCCAGTTCGGCATCGTCCAGGGCAGCGTCTACCCCGACCTCCGCGCCGAATCCGCCGCCGCGCTGGCCGCCATCGGCTTCGAGGGCTACGCCATCGGTGGGCTGGCGGTGGGCGAGGGGCAGGAGCGGATGTTCGCCGCCCTCGACGTCACCACCCAGGTGCTGCCCGAGGACCGGCCGCGCTATCTCATGGGCGTGGGCAAGCCGTCCGACCTGGTCGGGTCGGTGCGCCGCGGCGTCGACATGTTCGACTGCGTGCTGCCGACCCGGTCCGGCCGCACCGGCCAGGCCTTCACCCGCCGCGGCACGGTCAACATGCGCAACGCCCGGCACCAGGATGACGGGCGGCCGCTCGACGAGGCCTGCCGCTGCCCGGCCTGCCGCCAGTACAGCCGCGCCTACCTGCACCACCTGATGCGCAGCGAGGAGGTGCTGGGTCTGATGCTGCTGACCACGCACAACCTGACCTATTATCAGGACCTGATGGCCGGGCTGCGCGGCGCCATCGCCGCCGGCACGCTCGACGCCTTCACCGCCGCCTTCGAGGCGGAACAGGCGCAGGGCGACATCCCGGCGCTGTAGGAGACGAGGACCATGGCCCGCAAGGCGCCCACGGCAGGCAAGGCAAAGGGCGTCGAGGCGCTCACCCAGCTCGGCCAGGCCACCACCCTGCCGGCATCGCCGGAGGCGGCGGTGCTGGAGACGGTGGCGAATCCGCGGCCGAAGCAGCTGTACCTCGTGCGCTTCACCGCGCCGGAATTCACCTCGCTGTGCCCGATGACCGGGCAGCCGGACTTTGCCCATCTGGTGATCGACTACGCCCCGGCGGCGAAGATCGTCGAGAGCAAGTCGCTGAAGCTGTTCCTGGGGTCGTTCCGCAACCACGGCGCCTTCCACGAGGACTGCACCGTCAAGGTCGCCGAGCGGCTGATCAAGGCGATGAAGCCGCGCTGGCTGCGCATCGGCGGCTACTGGTACCCGCGCGGCGGCATCCCGATCGACGTGTTCTACCAGAGCGGCCCGGCGCCGGACGGGCTGTGGCTGCCCGACCAGGGCGTGCCGCCCTACCGCGGACGGGGATGACCGGCGCAGCCGACATCAAGGACCGGATCAGGGCCGAGGCGAAAGCGCTCGGCTTCGATAGCGTCGGCTTCGCCGCAGCGGTGCCGGACCCGAAGCTGAGGGAGCGGCTGGCGCTGTTCCTGGCCGAAGGGCAGCACGGCGAGATGGGCTGGATGGAGGCGAATGCCGACCGCCGGGCCGATCCCCTGACCCTGTGGCCGGAGGCGCGCACCGTGCTGTCGCTCGGCCTCAACTACGGCCCGGCGGAGGATCCGCTGCCGCTGCTGCAGCAGCGGGGGCGGGGCGCGATCTCGGTCTACGCCCAGGGCCGCGACTACCACGACGTGGTCAAGAAGAAGCTGAAGGCACTGGGTGGCTGGATCCACCGCAGCTTCAACACCGAACTGAAGGTCTTCGTCGACACCGCCCCGGTGATGGAGAAGCCGCTGGCGATGCAGGCCGGGATCGGCTGGCAGGGCAAGCACACCAACCTGGTGTCGCGCGACTACGGCTCCTGGCTGTTCCTCGGCGAGATCTACCTGGCGATCGAGCTGCCGCCCGACGCGCCCGAGCGGGACCATTGCGGATCCTGCCGCGCCTGCCTCGATTCCTGCCCGACCGCGGCGTTCCCCACGCCCTACCGGCTGGATGCAAGGCGCTGCATCTCCTACCTCACCATCGAGCACAAGGGCCCGATCCCGCACGAGCTGCGGCCGCTGATCGGCAACCGCATCTATGGCTGCGACGACTGCCTGGCGGTGTGCCCCTGGAACAAGTTCGCCGAGATGGGGCGCGAGGCGGCGCTGGCGCCGCGACCGGAGCTGAACGGCCCGGCCCTGGCCTCGCTGCTGGGATTCGACGATGCCGGCTTCCGCGCGGCCTTCGCCGGGTCGCCGATCAAGCGCATCGGCCGCGACCGCTTCCTGCGCAACGTGCTGGTCGCCGTCGGCAACAGCGGCGACGCGGCGCTGGCGCCGCTGGTCGAGCCGCTGCTCGACGATGCCGCGGCCACGGTGCGCGGCGCCGCCGTCTGGGCGCTCTCCCGGCTGCTCGGCCCGGCCGGGCTGCGCCGCCTCGCTTCGGCCCGGTCGGCGGATCCGGAGGCGGAGGTCCGCGAGGAATGGCGGGTCGGGATCGCCGCCGCCAACTGATCGCCCGGCTTGCATTTCCGGGGCGCAGGGCGTATCAACCGCGCCGTCGTCAATCCCACACGCGGGCATCGCGGCCTGACCACAGCAGTGGCTCGGTCGCTCCGGTGCTTTTCGCCATATCCGCAATCCCGCGGTCAGGCGAGGGGCAAGGCCCGCGGCGGAACAACCGGAAAAGGACATTCCGACCATGGCTACGCCGACCTTCACCATGCGCCAGCTCCTCGAAGCCGGGGCGCATTTCGGCCACCACACCCGTCGCTGGAACCCGAAGATGGGCCCGTTCATCTTCGGCGTGCGCAACGGCGTGCACATCATCGATCTCGAGCAGACCGTGCCCCTGCTGCACCGCGCGCTCGACGCGGTCCGTGACGTCGTCGCCAATGGCGGCCGCGTCCTGTTCGTCGGCACCAAGCGCCAGGCGCAGGACCAGATCGCCGAGGCGGCCAAGCGTTGCGGCCAGTACTTCGTCAACCATCGCTGGCTCGGCGGCATGCTGACCAACTGGAAGACGGTGTCGCAGTCGATCAAGCGCCTCAAGGAGATGGACGAGCAGCTGTCCCAGGGCGCGCTCGGCCTGACCAAGAAGGAGCAGCTGACCCTGACCCGCGAGCGCGACAAGCTCGAGAAGGCGCTGGGCGGCATCCGCGACATGGGCGGCCTGCCCGACATCCTCGTCATCATCGACACCAACAAGGAGTCGATCGCGGTGCTCGAGGCCACCAAGCTCGGCATCCCGGTCGTCGCCGTGCTCGACAGCAACTCCAGCCCGGACCACATCACCTTCCCGGTGCCGGGCAATGACGACGCGCTGCGTGCGATCGAGCTGTACTGCGAGCTGTTCTCCGGCGCCGTCATCGCCGGCATCCAGGCCGAGATGAGCGCCAGCGGCACCGATGTCGGCGCCCTCGAGGAGGCGCCGGTCGAAGAGGCCCTGCCGGAGGCCGAAGAGGTGCCGGTCGTCGAGGCCGGCGAGCCGGAACAGCCGGCCGCCTGAGGCGACAACGATACCGGGGCGGCCCAGACAGCCGCCCCTTTCTTTCGATGAGGGCGCTTGCGACCGCAGACTGGGCGCAGCGCCGAACGAACCGAATACGAGGACGATATGGCAGAGATCACCGCAGCGCTCGTGAAGGAGCTTCGTGAGAAGACCGGCGCCGGCATGATGGACTGCAAGAAGGCGCTCGGCGAAGCCGGCGGCGATCTCGAGGCCGCGGTCGACTGGCTGCGCAAGAAGGGCCTCGCCGCCGCCGCCAAGAAGGCCGGCCGCGTCGCCGCGGAAGGCCTGGTCGGCGTCGCCGTCGAAGGCAACCGGGGCGCGCTGGTCGAGGTCAATTCCGAGACCGACTTCGTGTCGCGCAACGACAAGTTCCAGGGTCTCGTCTCGACCCTCGCCGGCCTCGCCCTCAAGGCCGACGGCAAGGTCGAGGCGCTGGCCGCCAGCGCCTATCCCGGCACCGGCCGCACCGCCGCCGAGGAGGTGACGCACCTGGTCGCCACCATCGGCGAGAACATCAGCCTGCGCCGCAGCACTGCCCTGTCGGTGTCGAACGGCGTCGTCGCCGCCTATGTCCACAGCCCGGTCGCCCCGGGCCTCGGCAAGATCGGCGTGCTGGTGGCGCTGGAATCGACCGGCGACAAGGCCAAGCTCGAGGCCTTCGGCAAGCAGGTCGCGATGCATGTCGCGGCGGCCCGGCCGGATGCGCTGCACGTCGCTGACGTCGATGTCACCGCCCTGGACCGCGAGCGCAGCGTGCTGGCCGATCAGGCGCGGGCCAGCGGCAAGCCCGAGGCGATCATCGAGAAGATGGTCGAGGGCCGGCTGCGCAAGTACTACGAGGAAGTGGTGCTGCACGAGCAGGTCTGGGTGCTCGACGGCGAGAGCAAGGTCCGGCAGGCGATCGAGGACGCGGCCAAGTCGGTCGGCGCCCCGGTCACCGTCACCGGTTTCGTCCGCTTCGTGCTCGGTGAGGGCATCGAGAAGGAGCAGGGCGATTTCGCGGCCGAAGTGGCGGCCACGCTCGGCCGCTGACGTCGGAAAGAACGCGGATCCGCGACGCTGAGGGAGTGGGACGACATGGCGAAGGCCGCCCAGTATCGACGGGTGCTGTTGAAGATTTCCGGGGAAGCCCTGATGGGCGACCAGGAGTACGGCATCGACCCGAAGATGGTGGAGCGCATCGCCGATGATGTCGCCCAGGTCCACGCCCTCGGCGTCGAGATCTGCATGGTGGTCGGCGGCGGCAACATCTTCCGCGGCATGAGCGGCGCCGCCTCCGGCATCGAGCGGGCGACCGCCGACTACATGGGCATGCTGGCCACCGTGATGAACGGGCTGGCGCTGCAGAGCGCCTGCGAGCACAAGGGCCTGCACACCCGCGTGGTCTCGGCCATCCCGATGCAGACGGTGTGCGAGCCCTATATCCGGCGCCGGGCGATCCGGCACATGGAGAAGGGCCGCGTCGTCATCTTCGTCGGCGGCACCGGCAACCCGTTCTTCACCACCGACACCGGCGCCGCGCTCCGTGCCTCCGAAATGGGGTGCGACGCGCTGCTGATGGGCAAGCAGGTGGACGGCGTCTACGACGCCGATCCGCTCAAGGTTGCAGACGCCAAGCGCTTCGACCGCTTGACCTACATGGATGTGCTGGCAAAAGATCTCCGCGTCATGGACCATGCGGCGATCTCGCTGGCGCGTGAGAACAAGATCCCGATCCTCGTCTTCTCCATCAACGAGCATGGCGCGTTTGCGGAGGTGGTCGCGGGGCAGGGGCGCTACACAATCGTTACCGAGGAGGGCTGAGCGTGGCCAAAGCCGATCTCGAAGACATCGACCGCCGGATGACCGGCGCCATCGAGTCTCTGCGCAAGGATCTCGGCGGTCTCCGCACCGGCCGTGCCAGCGCCAGCCTGCTCGAGCCGATCACGGTCGATGCCTATGGCGCCCAGATGCCGCTCAACCAGGTCGGCACCATCGGTGTGCCGGAGCCGCGGCTGCTGACCGTCTCGGTCTGGGACCGCAGCATGGTCAAGGCGGTGGAGAAGGCGATCCGCGACTCCGGGCTCGGGCTCAACCCGCAGACCGAAGGCCAGACCGTGCGCGTGCCGCTGCCGGATCTGAGCGAGGAGCGCCGCCGCGAGCTGACCAAGGTCGCCGGCAAATACGCCGAGGCCGCCCGCGTCGCAGTGCGCAATGTCCGCCGCGACGGCATGGATATGCTGAAGCGGCTGGAAAAGGACCACGAGATCTCCGAGGATGAGCACAAGCGCCTGGCCGACGAGATCCAGTCCCTGACCGACCGCCACATCCGCAAGGTCGACGAGGTCGCGGCGCAAAAGGAAAAAGAAATCCTTCACGTCTGAGCAGCGGGATGCACCGTTTCGCCCCCAAGGCCGAAGACCACCCCGCGCTCCACGTCGCCATCGTCATGGATGGCAACGGTCGCTGGGCGACTGGCCGCGGCCTGCCGCGCACCCTGGGCCACCGCAAGGGCATCGACGCCGTGCAGCGGACGATCGATGCCGCGATCGCGCTCGATGTCGGCTACCTCACGCTGTTCGGATTCTCGACCGAGAACTGGCGCCGTCCGATCCTCGAGGTCGGCGAGCTGATGAAGCTGCTGCGCTTCTTCCTGCGTGGCGAGCTCAAGGCGCTGCACCGCAAGGGCGTCCGGCTGCGCTTCATCGGCGACCGTGCCCGGCTGGCGCCCGACATCGTCGACCTGCTGGTCGAGAGCGAGACGCTGACCGAGGGCAACACTCAGCTCAACCTGACCGTGGCGCTGAGCTACGGTGGGCGGCAGGAGATCACCGAGGCGGCGCGCCGGGTGGCGCGGGACGTCGCCGCCGGCACCCTGGCGCCGGAGGCGATCGACGAGGCGCTGTTCGCTGGGCGCCTGTTCACCGCCGACTTGCCGGACCCCGACCTCCTGATCCGAACCAGTGGCGAGCAGCGGATCAGCAATTTCCTGCTGTGGCAGGCGGCTTATGCCGAGCTGGTCTTCGTCGACACGCTGTGGCCGGATTTCGGGCATGCCGAGCTCGAGGCGGCTCTGACCGAATTCCGCAGCCGTGAACGTCGGTATGGCGCCGTCGGTGGCCAGTAAGCCCAGCAATCTCTCGCTGCGGATCCTTTCCAGCCTCGTTCTCGGACCGCTGATCCTCGCCACCGTCTACATCGGCGGCTGGGAGTTCGCCGTCATCGTGGCGCTGCTGGCGCTGCTCGGCGTCGACGAATGGCTGCGCCTGGTGCTGCCGCGGCCGCCCGCCGACTGGCTGCGCGGCCTCGCCGGGGCCGGCATCGTCGCGGTGGCCGTTGCATCGCTCTGGGGCGGTGCGGTGGCCGGGCTGGTGGTTCTGGCGGCCGCGACCGTGCTGCTCGACATCCTGCTCAACCTGCGCCTCGGCGCCCCGGGGCGGATGCCGGCAATGGGGCTGCCCTATCTCGGCCTGACCGTGGTCGCGCTGCTGCACCTGCGCCTTCATGGCTGGCAGGCGGTGGCCTGGCTGCTGCTGGTGGTCTGGGCCACCGATATCGGCGGCTACATCTTCGGCCGCTGGATCGGCGGGCCGAAACTGGCGCCGCGCCTCAGCCCGAAGAAGACCTGGGCCGGGCTGATCGGTGGCGCCGTGCTGGCGGCCCTGGTTGGGGCAGTCGCGGCCGCGCTGTTCGGCCGCGGCGCATCGCCGGTCCTGGCCGGTGTCCTGGCTGTGCCCCTCGCGCTGATCTCCCAGGCCGGGGATCTCGCCGAATCCGCGGTCAAGCGGCGCTACGGCGTCAAGGACAGCGGCCAGCTGATTCCCGGCCACGGCGGCGTGCTCGACCGCATCGACGGGCTGCTCGCCGCCGCCCCGGTCTTTGCCTTGTTCATCGCTTTCCTGGATGTACCATTCCCATGATCTCCACCCCGTCGTCAGACCATCCGCGCTCGGTCACCATCCTCGGCGCCACCGGCTCGGTCGGCGCCAGCACCGTCGACCTGCTGAGCCGGACGCCGGAGCGGTTCCAGGTCGAGGCGGTCACGGCCAACCAGGATGCGGAAGGGCTGGCCAAGATCGCCCGCCAGCTCGGGGCGCGCTATGCCGCGGTGGCGGATGAGGCGGCCTATCCGGCGTTGAAGGCGGCCCTGTCCGGCAGCGGCATCGAGGTCGCCGGCGGCGCCGAGGCGGTGGTGGCCGCCGCGGCCCGCCCCGCCGACTGGGTCATGGGTGCGATCGTCGGCGCCGCCGGGCTGCTGCCGATCCTGACCGCGATCCGGCGCGGCGCCATGGTCGCCTTCGCCAACAAGGAGTGCCTGGTCTGCGCCGGCGCCCTGATGATGGACGAGGTCCGGCGGCACGGCGCCACGCTGCTGCCGGTCGACAGCGAGCACAACGCCATCTTCCAGGTGTTCCAGCCCGGCGCCGCGGTGCGCCGCCTGATCCTGACCGCCTCGGGCGGCCCGTTCCGGGAATGGAGCCGCGAGCAGATGGCGACGGCGACGCCGGCCCAGGCCGTGGCGCACCCGAACTGGAGCATGGGCGCCAAGATCTCGGTCGACAGCGCCACCCTGATGAACAAGGGGCTGGAGCTGATCGAGGCCTCGCATCTCTTCGCCATCCCCGAGGACAAGATCGAGATCGTGGTCCACCCGCAATCGGTGATCCACAGCCTGGTCGACTATGCCGACGGCTCGGTCCTGGCCCAGCTCGGGGTGCCCGACATGCGGGTGCCGATCGCCTACACCCTGGCCTGGCCGGAGCGGATGGAGACGCCCTGCGCGGCGCTGGACCTGGCCAAGATCGCCCGGCTCGATTTCCAGCCGCCGGATCCGGAGCGATTCCCGGCGCTGCGCCTGACCCGCGAATGCCTGCGGCAAGGTGGCTCAGCCGCCACCGTGCTGAACGCCGCAAACGAGGTCGCCGTGGCGGCTTTCCTGGCCGGCAAGATCGGCTTCCTCGACATCGAACGGATCGTCGAGCACACCCTTGCCATGATTCCGGCACAAGCTGTCGCGACTCTGGCCGAGGTCTTCGCCATCGACGCCGAGGCCCGGCGCTACGCCGCCGCACTTTGATTTCGGGATCGAGGCGCCTACATAGCCCCTCGGCAAGAGGTTCGCGCGGATGACGTTGTTCACCTATCTGATCCCGTTCCTGGTGGTTCTGACCGTGCTCGTGTTCGTGCACGAGTTCGGGCACTACTGGGTCGCCCGCCGCAACGGCGTGCGGGTGGAGACCTTCTCGATCGGCTTCGGGCCCGAGATCTTCGGCCGGACCGACCGCCACGGCACCCGCTGGAAGTTCAGCCTGGTGCCGCTCGGCGGCTACGTGAAGATGTTCGGCGACGCCGATGCCGCCTCCAGCCCGGCCACGGGCACCCTGGACGGCATGACCGAGGACCAGCGCGCGGTCTCCTTCCACCACAAGCGGGTGGGGCAGCGCGCGGCGATCGCCGCGGCCGGGCCGGTCGCCAATTTCCTGTTCTCGATCGTCGCCCTGTTCTTCCTGTTCATGATCGGCGGCCATCCCTTCCCGCCGGCCGTGGTCGGCGACGTGTCGGCGAACGGTGCCGCGGCCCAGGCCGGGATCGCGGCCGGCGACCGCATCACCAGCGTCGACGGCAAGGCGGTCGACCGCTTTGCCGAGCTCGGCGCCGCTATCCGCGGCGGCAATGGCAAGCCGGTCACGCTCGGCGTCGACCGGGACGGCAAGCCGCTGAGCTTCGAGCTGACGCCGCGCCAGGAGAGCGTGCCGACCACCGATGGCGGCACCGCCACCATCTGGCGGCTCGGCATCGCCGCCGACACCGGCCCCTACGGCGTCGTCGCCGCGGCGAAGATGTCGGTCAGCGAGAGCTGGGCGATCGTGTCGATGACCGCCTCCGCCCTGGGGCAGATCGCGACCGGGCAGCGCGGCACAGAAGACCTCGGCGGCCCGATCCGGATCGCCCAGATGTCCGGCGAGGTCTACCAGGTCGGCATCGTCGCCCTGCTGTGGTTCATGGCGATCCTGTCGATCAATCTGGGGCTGATCAACCTGGTGCCGATCCCGATGCTGGACGGCGGCCATCTGCTGTTCTGCGCGATCGAGGCGATCCGCGGGCGCCCGCTGGGCGCGCGCGCCCAAGAATACGGTTTCCGCCTGGGGCTCGCTTTGGTATTAACCCTGATGCTCTTCGCGACCTGGAACGATCTGGTACAGCTCAGGGTCGTGGCCTTTTTCAAAGGCTTGGTCTCCTGACCGGGGGTGTAGTACCAAACCGCGGTGAGACCGACTCATCGAGGTTTGCAGTCCGCCGTCGCGGGCCGGCGGGCGTCCGCCGAGCCTTGCCGGTCCCAGCCCATCGGGATCGGAAGGTCTGAGTATGAGTTTGAGGGGAAAGCAGAAACCGATGTCGACCGTGACCTCCCGACTCTGGCTCGCGGCCGTGGCGGCTGTTGCCCTTGGTACCGCGCCGATGGCCGCGCCGGCCCAGACCCGCGGCGGCGGCGGCACCATCGCCGACGTCAAGGTCGAGGGCTCCGAGCGCATCGAAGCCGCGACCGTGATCTCCTACATGTCGATCAAGCCGGGCGACGACTACAGCGACCGCGGCGTCGACGAATCCGTCAAGAGCCTGTTCGCCACCGGCCTGTTCTCCAACGTCACGATCCATCGCCAGGGTTCGACGCTGGTGGTGGTGGTCGAAGAGAACCCGATCATCAACCAGATCGCGTTCGAGGGTAACAAGCGCTTCGACGACACCAAGCTGACGGCCGAGATCGAGGAGCGCCCCCGGCAGGTCTACACCCGGACCAAGGCCCAGAGCGACGCCGACCGCATCCAGCAGCTGTACCGCCGCGGCGGCCGCTTCGCGGCTGCGGTGGAGCCGAAGATCATCAAGCTCGACCAGAACCGCGTGAACCTCGTCTTCGAGGTCAAGGAAGGCGACCTCGCCAAGATCGAGGCCGTCAATTTCGTCGGCAACCGGGCGTTCAGCAACAGCGCCCTGACGGACGAGATCCTGACCAAGGAGAGTCAGTGGTGGAACATCCTCGCCTCCAACGACACCTATGACCCCGATCGCCTGGCGGTCGACCAGGAGATGCTGCGCCGCTTCTACCTGAATCGCGGCTACGCCGATTTCCGGGTGGTCTCGGCCGTGTCGGAACTGGCGCCGGATGGCGAAGGCTTCTTCATCACCTTCACGGTGGACGAGGGCGAGCGCTACAAATTCGGCAAGATCGACGTGAACAGCGCCCTTCCCGGTGTGAATGTCGACGAGCTCAAGACCGTCCTCGTCACCGATGAGGGCGACTGGTACTCCAGCAAGGCCGTCGAGGATTCGATCACGGCGCTGACGCAGTATCTCGGCGACAAGCAATACGCCTTCGTCGACATCCAGCCGACGGTGCAGCGCAACCGCGACGACAAGCTGATCGCGATCACCTACGAGATCGCCGAAGGGCCGCGGGTCTTCGTCGAACGCATCGACATCAGCGGCAACGTCCGCACCGCCGACGAGGTTATCCGCCGCGAATTCGAGCTGGCCGAAGGCGACCCGTTCAACTCGTCGCGGCTGAAGCAGTCCGAGACCAACATCCGCAACCTCGGCTTCTTCAGCAAGATCGACATCAAGCCGAATCCGGGTTCGGCGCCGGACCAGACGGTGATCGCGGCCGCGGTGACCGAGCAGTCGACCGGCGAAGTGCAGCTCGGCATCGGCTATTCCACCAGCGACGGTCCGCTCGGCGACGTCACGGTGCGCGAACGCAACCTGCTCGGACGCGGCCAGGACCTGCGGCTGTCGACCTCGCTCAGCGGCGTATCCTCGCAGATCGACCTGAGCTTCACCGAGCCCTACTTCCTGGACCGCAACCTCGCGGCTGGCTTCGATCTGTTCCGCACCACCCGCAACAACCAGAGCTTCAGCAACTACGACGAGAGCACCACCGGCTTCGCGCTGCGCATGGGCTATCCGTTGAGCGAGAACCTGCGGCAGACGCTGCGCTACCGCCTGGCCTATCGCGATGTGTCGAACGTCGATGACGAGGCCTCGCGCTTCATCAAGGACCAGGAAGGCGCGACGCTGAGCTCCTCGGTGCAGCAGACCTTGACCTATGACCGGCTGGACAGCCGCATCAACCCGACCGACGGCTACACGCTCAGCCTGACGAACGAGGTCGCGGGCCTCGGCGGCGACGTGGCCTACTTCAAGACCGCGGTCAACGCCGACTGGTACTACCCGGTCACCGACACGATGGTCCTGAACATCGGGGGGCAGGCCGGCAACATCATCGGCCTCGGCCAGGATGTCCGGATCAACGACCGAACCTTCCTCGGCGGCAACTCCTTCCGCGGCTTCGAGACCGCCGGCCTCGGGCCGCGCGACCTGAGTTCGAAGGACAAGGATTCGCTGGGCGGCAAGAACTTCGCCGTCGGCACGGTCGAGCTCAGCTTCCCGCTTGGCCTGCCCAGCGAATTCGCGCTCCAGGGGCACACCTTCACCGATTTCGGCACGGTGTTCGGATTGGACAAGGGCGACACCGGCGACGGTGTCGTCGACGAGGCCGCCCTGCGCGCCTCGGCCGGCGTGGGCGTGTCCTGGGGATCGCCGTTCGGGCCGATCCGGCTCGACTATGCCTACCCCATCCTAAAGCGCGACTACGACAAGCAGGAGCAGATCCACATCAGCTTCGGCTCGAGATTCTGATTGATGCGGCGTCGGCTCGCCTCCGGGCTCGCACGGCTCCCGATGGCGGCTCCGGGCGCTGCCTGGGAGCCGCAGGGCGCTGCCAAGGTCGCCGTCGTCACCACCGAGCCGTGAGCAGAGAGAGCGCCCATGCCCGATCCGCGATTCTTTCGCAGCGCCGGTCCGTTCCCGCTCGGCCGCCTGGCCGAGATCGCCGGGGCGAGCCTTGCGCCCGGGGTTGACCCGGCGCGGATGATCGTCAGCGTCGCGCCGCTCGACGCGGCCGGGCCGGACGACATCAGCTTCCTCGACAACCGCAAATACGTCGACGCCTTCGCCGCCAGCACGGCCGGCGCCTGCGTCGTCGCGCCGGCCCTGGCCGACCGGGCGCCGGCCGGCATGGCGCTGCTGCTGACGCCCAAGCCCTACAAGGGCTACGCGCTGGTCGCCCAGGCCTTCTTCCCGGTGTCGGCGCCGCGGCCGGGCATCGCGCCGTCCGCCAGCGTCGACCCCTCGGCCACGATCGGGGCGGGATCGGAGATCGGGCCGGGGGCTGCGATCGGGGCGGGGGCGGAGATCGGCGCGGGATGCCGGATCGGCCCCAACGCGGTGATCGGCGCCGGCGTCGTGCTGGGGGACCGCTGCATCATCGGGGCGGGCGCTTCGCTGAGCCATTGCCTGGTCGGGGCGCGGGTGACGATCTATCCCGGCGCGCGCATCGGCGAGGACGGCTTCGGCTTCGCCATGGACGCCGAGGGCCATGTCCGCCTGCCGCAGCTCGGCCGCGTCATCATCGAGGACGATGTCGAGGTCGGGGCCAACTCCACCATCGACCGCGGGGCCGGCCCGGACACGGTGATCGGGCGGGGGGCGATGATTGATAATCTGGTGCAGATCGGGCACAACGTGCAGGTCGGACGGGGCGCCGTCATCGTCGCGCAGGCAGGCGTGGCGGGGAGCACCAAGTTGGGCGATTTCGCCGTTCTTGCCGCCAAGGCCGGTGTCGCGGGCCATCTCACCATCGGTGCGGGGGCGAGGATCGCCGCGAATGCGGGGGTGATGCGCGATGTCGACCCCGGCGCGGAGGTCGTGGGTGCGCCGGCGATACCGAAGCGGCAGTTTTTTCGGCAGCAGGTCATGCTAGCGCGTCTAGCCGAAGGGAAGGGCGACTGAGATGGGTGGAGCCGCCGGCGACGAGAAGGATCTGTCGCAGCTGGACATCGTCGGGATCATGGAGCTGATCCCGCATCGCTATCCGATGATCCTGGTGGATCGCGTGGTCGACATCATCCCGGGCGACAGCTGCACCGGCATCAAGAACGTCACCATCAACGAGGGCTTCTTCCAGGGCCATTTCCCGCGCCGGCCGGTGATGCCGGGGGTGATGATCGTCGAATCGATGGCGCAGACCGCCGCCATCCTGGTGGTCAAGACGCTGGGCGAGGACGCCAAGGGCAAGCTGGTCTACTTCATGACCGTCGACAACGCCCGGTTCCGCCGTCCGGTCACCCCGGGCGACAGCATGCGTGTCCACGTCAAGCGGCTGCAGCAGCGCCGCAACGTCTGGAAGTTCTCGGGCCAGGTGAAGGTCGACGACGTGCTGGTGGCCGAGGCCGAGTTCGCCGCCATGATCATGGACGATCTATGACATCCGAGATCCACCCGTTATCGCTGGTCGACCCGGCCGCCAAGCTGGGCGCCGGCGTCAAGATCGGCCCGTTCTGCACCGTCGGCCCCCATGTCGCGCTGGGCGACGGGGTCGAGCTGATCTCGCATGTCGTGATCGCCGGCCACACCAGCATCGGGCCGAACACCAAGGTGTTCCCCTTCGTCTCGCTCGGCCTGCCGCCCCAGGACCTGAAGTTCTCCGGCGAGAAGTCGCAGCTGATCATCGGCGCGAACAACGTCATTCGCGAGCACGTGACCATGAATCCGGGCACGCGCGGCGACAAGATGAAGACCGTGGTCGGCGACAACTGCATGTTCATGGTGAACACGCATGTCGCCCATGACTGCATCCTCGGCAGCCACATCATCATGGCGAACAACGCCGTACTGGCCGGCCATGTCACGATCGAGGACCACGTCATCATCGGCGGCAACAGCGCCATCCACCAGCACATCCGCCTCGGCGCCCATTGCTTCATCGGCGGCATGACCCCGGTGCGCAACGACATCATCCCCTTCGGCCTGGCCATCGGCGAGACCGCGACGCTGAACGGGCTGAACCTGGTCGGCCTGAAGCGCCGCGGCTTCACCAAGCCGCAGATCCAGTCGCTGCTGGCGGCCTATCGCACCCTGTTCGACGAGGACACGGTGTTCGCCGAGCGCCTGGAAACCACGCGCGAGAAGTTCGGCGACAACGAGATCGTGCAGCGCATCCTGGCCTTCATCGACGCCGATGCCGGCCGCAACGTGATGCAGCCCGCCCGCCGACGGCATGCCGGATAAGCTTGGCATTCTGGCCGCTGCCGGCCCGCTGCCGGGGCGGCTGGTCGAGGCCTGCCGCCATGCCGGGCGCGACTTCGTCGTGGTCGCCTTCCGCGGCATGACCGATCCGGCGCTGGTCACCGACGACCTGCCGCATTTCTGGACCCGCCTGGGGGCCGCCGGCCGCTGGATCGGCGAGCTGAAGCGCCTGGGCGTCGGCACGCTGTGCCCGGTCGGCAACATCCGCCGGCCGAGCCTGTTCGAGCTGATGCCCGACTTCAAGGCGGTGCGCATCCTCACCCGCATCGGCTTCTCCTCGCTCGGCGACGACGCGCTGCTGACCTCGCTGCGCCGCATCCTCGAGGAGGAGGGTTTCCACCTCGTGGCGCTGCACGAGGTGATCGACGACTTCCTGGCCAAGCCCGGCCTGCTGACCCGGCTGGGGCCGGACGAGATGGCCCAGGGCGACATCGACAAGGCCCGCGAGATCGCGCGTGAGATCGGCCGGCTCGACATCGGCCAGGGCGCAGTGGTGCAGCACGGCTACGTCCTGGCGGTCGAGGCGGCGGAGGGCACCGACGCGATGCTGCGCCGCTGCGGCCCGCTGGCCCGGCCGGGCCCGGGCGGCGTCCTGGTCAAGGCGAAGAAACCGCAGCAGGACATCCGGCTGGACCCGCCGACCATCGGGGTCACCACGGTCGAGCTTGCCGCCGCCAACGGGCTGCGCGGCATCGTGGTCGAGGCCGGCGGCGCCATGATCATCGATGCGGAGGCGGTGCGGCAGGCGGCCGACCGGCTCGGCCTGTTCGTGCTGTGCCTGGCGGAGGGCGAGTGATGGCGTCATCGGCGGCGCCGCACATCTTCCTGGTCGCGACCGAGCCCTCGGGCGACCTGATGGGCGCCAGCCTGATGGCGGCGCTGCGCCGGCGCTGCGGCGACGGGGTGCGCTTCAGCGGCGTCGGCGGCGCCCGCATGGCGGCGGAGGGGCTGGACACCCTGTTCCCGCTGGCCGACATCGCGGTGATGGGCGCGGTCGAGCTGGTGCCGCAACTGCCCCGGCTGTTCAACCGCATCCGCCGCACCGCCGAGGCGGCGCTGGCGGCCAAGCCGGACGCGCTGGTGTCGATCGACGGTCTGGCCTTCAACGCCCGGGTGGCGGCCCGGCTGGCCGGCCGGTCCTTCCCGATCGTGCATTTCGTCGCCCCCAAGGTCTGGGCCTGGCGGCCGGGCCGGGCGCGCAAGCTGGCCGGGCTGGTCGACCACCTGATGGTGCAGCTGCCCTTCGAGCCGCCCTGGTTCGAGCGCTACGGCCTGCCCACCACCTATGTCGGCCACCCGATCATCGAGACCGCGGCCGGGCAGGGCGACGGCGCCCGGTTCCGCCAGGCGCATGGCATCGCCGCGGACGCGCGGCTGCTGACCGTGCTGCCCGGCAGCCGGCGCGGCGAGGTCGAGAAGCTGCTGCCGGTGTTCGGCGAGGCCCTGCGGCGGCTGGCGGCCCGCCATCCCGGTCTGCGGGTGGCGGTGCCGACGGTCGAGACGGTGGCGGAGCTGGTGCGCGCGGCGGCCCGATCCTGGCCCGGCGACCCGATCCTGATCGAGGGCGACGCCGAGAAATACGACGCTTTCGCTGGCAGCGACGCGGCACTCGCCGCCTCCGGCACCGTGGCGCTGGAGCTGGGCATGGCGCGGGTGCCGAGCGTGATCGCCTACCTGATCAACCCGCTGACGGCCTTTGTCGTCCGGCGCCTGCTGACCACCAAATACGCCAATCTGGTCAACATCATGCTGGACCGCCCGGCGGTGCCGGAGCTGCTGCAGGAGAACTGCACGCCGGACAAGCTGGCCGCGGCGATCGACCGGCTGCTGACCGACCCGGCGGCGGTGGCGGCGCAGCGCGAAGCCTATGCCGAGGTGGCGCGGATGATGCTGCTGCCGGACGGCGCCGTGCCCGGCGACCGGGCGGCCGATGTGGTGCTGGATGTGATTCGCCAGGGCCGGCGGCCGGCCTGACCCCGCCCTAGGCGTAGGTTGGGCTCGCCGGAGGCGAACCCAACATGGTTCCGCCAAGCCGGCATGAACGTTGGGTTCGCGAGACGCGAACCCAACCCACGCATGGCGTCGTTCTGAAGGTTTCTTTTCTTCATTGTCATTCCCGCGAAAGCGGGAATCTCGCGCCGTTCAGGGCGTCATGAGATCCCCGCTTCCGCGGGGATGACAAAAAAGGGAGCGCGACGACGGCGGCTCAGAAAATCAGGAAAATAGATAGGTCAGCAGCGCAGCGCCGGCGAGGACGGCCAGCAGGGCGGCGCCGAAGCGGAGCCGGGCGCGCCAGGGCGCCCGGTTCGCGTTCGCGGCCTTCGGCACCGGCCGCGGGGTGGTGGCAATGCCGATCGGCCGGTCCGTGCGCCCACCAGGGGCGCGCGGACCGGTCCGATTGATCTGGGTGACCCGCCTAGCCACGCTCGTTCAGCGGGAYGAATTCACGCGACGTGTGGCCGGTGAACAGCTGGCGCGGCCGCCCGATCTTCTGGTGCGGGTCGCCGATCATCTCGGTCCACTGGGCGATCCAGCCGACGGTGCGCGCCACCGCGAACAGCACGGTGAACATGCTGGTCGGGAAGCCCATCGCCTTCAGGATGATGCCCGAGTAGAAGTCGACATTCGGGTACAGCTTGCGCTCGACGAAGTACTCGTCCTCGAGCGCGATCTTCTCCAGCGCCATGGCGAGGTCGAGCAGCGGGTCCTTGACCCCGAGCTCCTCCAGCACCTCGTAGCAGGTGGCGCGCATCACCTTGGCGCGCGGATCGTAGTTCTTGTAGACCCGGTGGCCGAAGCCCATCAGCCGGAACGGGTCATCCTTGTCCTTGGCCTTCTTGACGTATTCGCCGACGCGATCCTTGCTGCCGATTTCGCCCAGCATCTTCAGCACCGCCTCGTTGGCGCCGCCATGGGCGGGCCCCCACAGCGAGGCGATGCCGGCGGCGATACAGGCGAAGGGGTTGGCGCCGCTGGACCCGGCCAAGCGGACGGTCGAGGTCGACGCGTTCTGCTCATGGTCTGCGTGCAGGATCAGGATGCGGTCCATGGCGCGGGCCATGACCGGGTTGATCTTGTACTCCTCCGCCGGCACGGCGAAGGTCATGTGCAGGAAGTTCTCGGCGAAGCTGAGGTCGTTCCGCGGATAGATAAAGGGCTGGCCGATCGAATACTTGTAGGCCATGGCCGCCAGCGTCGGCAGCTTGGCGATCAGCCGGTGCGAGGCGACCTCGCGCTGCCGCGGATCATGCACGTCGGTCGAGTCGTGGTAGAACGCCGACAGGGCGCCGGTCACGCCGCACAGCACCGCCATCGGGTGCGCGTCGCGGCGGAAGCCGCGGTAGAAGTGGTGGATCTGCTCATGCACCATGGTGTGGCGCGTGATGGTGTGCTCGAACTCCGCCTCCTGGGCCGCATTCGGCAGCTCGCCATGGAGCAGGAGGTAGCAGACCTCGAGGAAATTGCTCTTCTCCGCCAGCTCGTCGATGGCGTAGCCGCGGTGCAGCAGGATGCCCTCATCGCCGTCGATGTAGGTGATCTCGCTGTCGCAGGAGCCGGTCGAGGTGAAGCCGGGGTCGTAGGTGAACATCCCGGTTTCGGCGTAGAGCTTGCGGATGTCGATGACACTCGGGCCGATGGTCCCGTCGATCACCGGCAACACCACCGACTTTCCGGTCGAGTTGTCGGTCAGCGTGACGGTCTTCTGCGCCACGGGAATCTTCGTATCGGGCATGACGATGTCCTTGAGCGGGGGCTTCGTACTGGAAACGCAGGTCGTCCGCTCCGTCGGCCGGGAGGATAGTCGGCCGGCGGCGCAAGATCAACGCGAGTTGGGTCCTCCCATCGCAACAAATCGATCGCCTAATTTTTAGGCTTTCCGATAATTATCTCTTGAAAACAGAGAGTTACGGATTCTTCCTAAGGGGCTTCGACAGCATCGCGGATCCGCCGGAGCGTCTCGTCGCGGCCCAGGATGGCCGCGACCTCGAAGATACCTGGGGAGACGTTCGATCCAGTCAATGCCGCGCGCAGCGGTTGCGCCACCTTGCCCAGCTTCAGCCCCTCGGCCTCGGCGAGCCGGCCGACCTCGGCCTCCAGCGCCGCCTCGGTCCAGTCGTTCAGGCCGGACAGCGCCGCCAGCACCCGGCCGAGCAGCGTCCTGGCGTCGGCGGACAGGATCTTCAGGGCGCCGTCATTCATCGGCAGCGGGCCGGAGCGGAGGTAGAACAGCGCGCTGTCGGCCAGCTCGACCAGGGTCTTGGCGCGCTGCTTCAGCCCGTTCAGCCCGAGCAGCAGGATGGCGCGGTCGGCGTCATCGAGCGACCGGCCGAGGGCGGTCTCCAGAGTCGGCGTGATCCGCTCCAACAGCTCTCCATCCGGCGTCTCGCGCATGTAGATGCCGTTCAGGTTCTCCAGCTTGGCGAAGTCGAGCCGCGAGGGCGACCGGCCGACGCCGTCGAGGTCGAACCACTCGATCGCCTTGTCGGTCGGGATGATCTCCTCGTCGCCCTTGCCCCAGCCCAGGCGCAGCAGGTAGTTGCGCAGCGCCGCCGGGAGGTAGCCGAGATCGCGATAGGCCTCGATGCCCAGCGCGCCATGCCGCTTCGACAGCTTGGCCCCGTCCGGCCCGTGGATCAGCGGGATGTGGGCGAAGCCTGGCGGCGTCGCGCCGATGGCGTTGTACAGCTGGACCTGGCGGAAGGTGTTGGTCAGGTGGTCGTCGCCGCGGATGACCTGGGTGATGCCCATGTCGATGTCGTCGACCACCACCGACAGCATGTAGACCGGCGTGCCGTCGGCGCGCAGCAGCACCATGTCGTCCAGCTGGTCGTTCTGCACCGTGACCTGGCCCTGGACCTTATCCTCGACCACGGTCTCGCCGGTGCGCGGCGCGCGCAGCCGGATCACCGGGTCGACGTCCTTCGGGGCCTCGGCCGGATCGCGGTCGCGCCAGTAGCTGTTGTAGAAGTTCCAGGGCTTGCCCTCGGCCTTGGCCCGCTCGCGCCCCGCTTCCAGCTCGGCCGGCGACAGCCAGCAGTGATAGGCCTTGCCTTCTGCCAGCAGCTGCCGGGCGACGGCGGCATGGCGCTCGCGCCGTTCGAACTGGGACACGATCTCGCCGTCCCATTCCAAGCCGAACCAGGTCAGCCCCTCGATGATGGCGCGCACGGCGTCGTCGTTGGAGCGGGCGCGGTCGGTGTCTTCGATGCGCAGGCGGAAGACGCCGCCGTGGTGGCGGGCATAGAGCCAGTTGTACAAGGCCGTCCGGGCCCCGCCGATATGCAGGTATCCGGTCGGGGAGGGGGCGAAACGGGTCACGACCGTCATGGGTCAGATTCCAGAAGAGCTGCTAGGATCAGTGCGAGAGGTCCATAGCATAGGCCTTCGGGCAATGGCTAATGCGGGGGCGTCGGCCGGGATTCCGCTGGCGGTGCGGGCGTCGTTGCGCCGCCTCGGTGCCGGGTGCTGGGCGATCGCCGGGCCGGATTGGGCGGAGGCCGCCGATGCCCTGGCCGGCGGCATCCGGCGCCGGCTGGTGCTGCTGGTGCCGTGCTGCCTCGGAGCCGGGATCGGCGTCTATTTCGCCCTGCCGATCGAGCCTTCACTGGCGGTGGGTGCGGGCGCCCTGATGCTGTCGGCACTCCTGGTGTTCCTGCTGCGCCGCGGGGAGCGGGCGGTGTCCTTCGCCGTGCTGCTGCTGGGCATCGCCCTCGGCTTCCTGGCGGCGGAGCTGCGCACCCGGATGGTGGCGACGCCGCTCTTGGACCGCGAACGGCGCGGCACCGTGACCGGCACGGTCGAGACCGTCGACCTGCTGCCGCATGGCGTCCGCGTGGTGCTGGGCGGCCTGACCATGGAGGGGCTGGCGCCGGAGGCGACGCCCGATGCGGTGCGGCTGCGCCTGATCGGGTCCGATGCCGTGCCGGCCGCGGGAGACCGCATCCGGGTGCGGGCCACGCTGGCGCCGGTGGCTGGCCCGGCCTATCCCGGCGGCTTCGACTTCCGCCGCCAGCTGTTCTTCCAGGGCATCGGCGGCACCGGCTTCGCCATGGGCAAGGTCGAGCGGCTGGACGCGACCGGGGATGCGGCGCCGTCCAGCCTGGCCCGGCTGCAGGACCGGATCGCCGCGCGGGTGCGGGCGCAGGTCTCCGGCGACGCCGGGGCCATCGCCGTCGCCTTCCTGACCGGCGAGCGCGCCGGGATCAGCGACGAGGCCAACCAGGCGATGCGCGATTCCGGCCTGTCGCATCTGCTGTCGATCTCCGGCATCCACATCAGCCTGGTGGCGATCCTGCTGCTGGGCGGCTTCCGGCTGGGCCTCGCCTTGATCGAGCCGGTGGCGCTGCGCTGGCCGATCAAGAAATGGGCCGCCGGCTTCGCCCTGCTCGGCATCGTCGCCTACACCATCCTGGTTGGCGCCTCGGTGCCGACGGTGCGGTCCAGCGTCATGACCGGCGTCGTGCTGCTGGCGGTGATCGCCGACCGGGTGGCGATCTCGATGCGCCTGGTCGCGCTGGCCGCCACCGCGATCCTGCTGGTGGCGCCGGAGGCGCTGCCGGGCCCCAGCTTCCAGATGTCCTTCGGCGCGGTGATCGCCCTGATCGCGGCCTATGAGGCGCTGCGGCCGCATCTTTCCCGCTGGCATGCCGGGGCCGGGCCGGTGCGGCGCGCGTGCATGTATCTCGGCGGCATCGTGCTGACCACGCTGGTGGCCACGGTCGCGACCACGCCCTTCGCCATCTACCACTTCCAGCGCTTCGCCCCGCTGGCGGTGGCCGCCAACCTGATGGCGATCCCGCTGACCTCGCTGCTGATCATGCCGGCGGTGCTGCTGGCCTATCCCGCCATGCTGCTGGGCCTCGACGGCTGGGTGCTGCCGCTGCTGGGCTGGGGCAACCAAGCGATGCTGTGGGTGGCCTACACCGTCTCGTCCTGGCCGCTGGCCGCCTTCACCGTGCCGGCGATGCCGGCCTGGGGGCTGTTGGCCGGCGCCATCGGCGGGCTGTGGCTCTGCCTTGCCGCGGGTCGCATGCGCCTGCTCGGGCTGCTGGCCATTCCCATCGTGCTCGCTGCCTCGCTGTTCGCGCCGGCGCCGCAGATCCTGGTCGACACCACCGGCCGGCTGGCGGCGGTGCAGGGCACCGACGGGACCCTGACCTTCTCCACCCGCCGCAGCGAGCGCTTCATCCGCGAGATCTGGCTGCGGGCCCAGGCCGTCACCGAGGATGCCACGGCGTGGCCGCAGCAGGGGGAAGGGGCGGGCGGGCGCCTGGCCTGCGACCCGCGCGGCTGCCTCTACCGCTTCGGCGCCGTCACGGTCGCCTTCTCCCGCAGCGGCGAGGCCTTCGACGACGACTGCGCCGCCGCCGACTTGGTGATCACGCCCCTGGTCGCGCCGCGCTGGTGCCGGCCGCGCTTCGGCGTCTGGGACCGCTTCGACCTGCGCCGCAGCGGCAGCATCTCGGTCGACCTGTCGGGGCCGGAGCCGCGGGTGGCCACGGTGGCCGAGGCCGTGGGCGACCGGCCCTGGGCCCCGGCCGCGTTCCGGCCGGCACCACCGCCACCGAATTGACCGATCGTTCGGTCAGCGAATCACGCCCGCCCCTCGGCATTGCCCGCCTTGGCCGCATCCAGCACCTCGGGATAGGGGTAGTTCAGCCCCAGCAGCTGGCGCAGATCCGGGCTGGCCTGGTCGACGAAGGCGCGGGGCAGGGCGGCCGGCATGTCCTCCATCGGCTTCACGAATTTCGGCAGGTACTGGATCAGGATCGCCGAGCGGTCCTGCTGCGACCGGTTCGGCATGGCGCAGTGCCAGACCGCGCCGAAGAACACCACGGTGTCGCCCGGCTCACCCAGCATGCGGGCGCAGCGGTCGTAGAACCGGTCGCTCTCGGTGGGATAGCGCAGCTCCGCCTGCGTCCCCGGCACATAGGCGGTGGCCCCGGTCTCCTCGGTGAACGGGTCCAGCATGATCGTGGCCTGGGCGTTCAGCGGGAAGCTGGCGTTGATCCGCACCGGATGCGACTCCGGCTTGTGCAGGTCCCAGTAGGGATAGTCGATATGCGGCTCCTGGCCCGGCCCGCCCGGCAGGATGCGGTTGGCGGCGATCGAGCCCATGATGAACTCGCTGCCCAGGAAGGCGCGCATCACCGCCATCAGCGCCGGATGCGCCGCCATGCGCGAGAACACCTCGCCCTTGGCCAGCAGGTTCCACACCCGGCGCTGCAGGGTGATCTTGCCCTCCTGCTCGGCGGCGCCCTGGAAATGGGTGACCTTGGCGGTGGTGCCCTCGGATTCGCGCATCACCACCGCCCGGGCGGCCGCGACCTCCTCGGCCGTGAACAGTCCGCGCAGCACCACGGCGCCGGGGCCGTTGATCAGTTCCGCCACGATCGCCGTCGGGTCCAGCGTGTCCGGAGTGTAGATTTTCATGCCATCCTCCCTGTCCTGGCCGCCAGGGTAAGCTGGTTTGCAAGCGCTTGCAAATCGAGTCGGCAAGGCTAGGATCCGATAGGGGCGGCGGCAATCCGCCCGGCATGGGGAGGCCCGCATGGGGAGGATGCAATGACCCGGACGCTGCGCATCGGCCTGATCGGCGCCGGCTACATGGGCAAGGCGCACAGCATCGGCTTCCAGATGGTGCGGACCGCCTTCGCGCCGCCGCTGGTCCCGGTCTGCGAGATGATCTGCAGCACCACGGCCGAGGGCGCGGCCGGCCATGCCGCGGCCTGGGGCTGGAACCGGTCGACCGCGGATTGGCGGGCGCTGGTCGCCGACCCCGCGGTCGACGCCGTGATCATCGCCACGCCGCCGCGCACCCATCTGGCGATGGCGACCGAGGCGCTGCGGCTGGGCAAGCCGGTGTTCTGCGAGAAGCCGCTGGGCTGCGACCCGGCCGAATCCCGGGCGCTGGTCGAGGCGGCGGAGGCGGCCGGCGTCGCCACGATTGTCGGCTTCAACTACATCCGCACCCCGGCCAGCCAGTTGGCCAAGCAGATCATCGAGGCCGGGGAGATCGGCGAGGTGATCCAGGTCACCGCCGAGCATGTCGAGGACTACCTGCACGACCCGAGCGCGCCGGCCTCTTGGCGCACCCGGATCGCCACGGGGACCGAAGCCGGGGCGCTGGGCGACGTCGCGCCCCACATCGTCAACGCCTGCCTGCGCCTGGTCGGGCCGATCGAGTCGCTGGTCGCCGACCTCAACACGGTGCGGGCGACGCGGCCCGGCCCGCAGGGCGAGGAGCGGGTGGAGAATGACGACCAGGGCCAGATGCTGCTGCGCTTCGCCAATGGCGCGACCGGGTCGCTGAGCTTCAGCCGCGTCGCCGCCGGCCGGAAGATGGGCTACACCTACCGCATCACCGGCACCAAGGGCGCCCTGGCCTTCGACCAGGAGAACCAGAACGAGCTCTGGCTGTATGATTCGGCGCGGCCGGCGGCGCGCCAGGGCTTCCAGCGGCTGCTGACCGGGCCGGCGCATCCCGACTACCTCGCCTTCAACCAGGGCGTCGGCCACGGCACCGGCTACAACGAGCAGATCGCGATCGAGGCGCGCGACTTCCTGCAGGCGGTGGCGACCGGCCAGCCGGTGTGGCCGACCTTCCGCGACGGCTGGGAGGTCGACCGCGTCACCGCCGCCGCCCTGCGCTCCGCCCGCGACCGCGCCTGGGTGCGGATCGCGGAGTTTTGAGGCCTCAGACGCGCAGCCGCGACCGCGCCGTCGGCGACAGCAGTGCGACCTCGGGCGCCCGGGCCAGATGCGGATGCAGCGCCGCGGCGAAGCCGGGCATGCGGGCGAGGGCGGCGGCGTGGCGCTCGTAGGTGGCCCGGTCGGGGAAGCGCGAGAACCAGACGAAGACCCGGGCGTCCGCGCGGACTGGCAGGGCCGGGAAGGTGTTCTCGCTGTGCTCGCTGACGAAGATCGCCAGGATCGGCACGCCGGCATCGTGCAGCATGGAAACCAGGACGGTGTCGAACACCGTCATGAACCCAGCCTCGGCTGGCGGGTGAAGATGCCAGGTGGTGGCGACCACGATGCCGCCGGGGGTCTCGGGGCTGCCATGGGGCGGGCGGCCAGGCCCCAGCAGGAAGCCCAGTTCCGGATGGGCCGGACGCAGCAGCAGGACATCGTCCGAATCGATCATGGTGGCGTTGGCGGCCGCGCGGTTCGCCTGCCACACCGGCCCGCCATAGAAGGCCTGCAGCGCCGCCGCCCGTGACGGCATGTCGGGGAAGCCGCGCAGCCACACGAACTGGTCGGGCGCGTCGAGGTCGCGAAACTGGCCGATGACGGTCATCCCGGTGGCCTCCTGGCTTTCCAGGAACTCCCGCTCGAACAGCTCGATCAGCACGTCACGCTGCCCGGGATGCAGCGTGTAGCGCCGCAGCTCGACGATCGGGCTGAGGGTCCGAACCATCACCTGCTGGCCGTTGTCCCGCATGGCCACCTCCCTGTTCGTGCAAAACAGACCGATTGTCCGGTTCTAAAACAGACTGATCGTCCGGTTGGGTCAATATGCTACCCTCCGGACATGGCAAGGACATCGGCGGACCCCAAGCGCAGCTACGACCCCGAGGGGATGCGGCGACGGCTGCTGGATGTGGCGGCGGAGGCGTTCCAGTCGCGCGGCTACCAGGGCACCGGCATGCACGAGATCATGCGCATCGCCGGGACCACGGGCGGGGCGCTGTACCACCATTTCCCGACCAAGAAGGCGCTGGGGCTGGCGGTAATCCGCGACCGGGTGGCCCAGGAGGTCGAGGAGACCTGGTGCGCCCCGGTCCGGTCGGCCCCGGATGCGCTGGAGGGCATCGCCGCGGTCTTCGCCGGCATCGCCGAAGGGCTGGAGCGGCAGGGTACTGTCTCCGGCTGCCCGCTCAACAACCTGGTGCTGGAGCTGTCGCTGGCGGATCCCGAGTTCCGGCTGGCGATGCAGGGGCTGTTCGAGGCCTGGCGTTCTGCGATCGCGGAGCGGCTGCGCGCCGAGCAGGACTCGGGCCGGCTGGCGGCGGCGGATCCGGACGACCTCGCCACCTTCGTCGTCGCCTCCTATTCCGGGGCGATGGCGCTGGCCAAGGCAGAGCAGAGCGCGGCGCCGCTCAGGGTCTGTGCCCGGCAGCTGATGCAGGTTCTGGAAGGGCTGCGGGTGGCCTGACCTACAGGCTGCCGCGCTCCACCAGGGCGATCTCGAACAGCCGGCTCCGCAACTCGTGGGCGGGATCGGCGAGGCGGGCGGCGATCTCGCCGATGGCGTGGCGCACCATCTCGGCCATCGGCTGGCGGATCGTGGTCAGGCTGTAGCCGGGCCAGGCGGCCAGCTTCATGTCGTCGAAGCCGACCACGCCGATCTCCTCCGGCACCCGCACACTCCGCTCGCGGCAGGCGTCGAGCGCGCCGAGGGCGAGGATGTCGTCGCCGCAGAACACCGCATCGGGCCGATGGGCGTCGAGCAGCGCGTGCATCGCCCGCCGGCCGTGCTCATGCGAATAGTCGCCGGCGTAGTCCACGGCCACAGGCTGCAGGCCGGCCCCGGCCAGTTCCTGGGCGAAGCCGGCGGCGCGGTCGATCGACGACGCATCCGACGGCGCGCCGCCGAGGAAGGCCAGGCGCCGCAGCCCGCGCGCCAGCATCGCCTGCGCCGCCAGGCGGCCGCCGGCGACATTGTCGACCGTCACCACCGGCACCGGCGCATCGGTCCCGGCCCGGCCGAACACATGCACCACCGGCAGCCCGGCCCGGGCGCAGGAGGCGGCGAAGCCCTCCGGCGGCGCCGAGGTGGCGATCAGCACGGCGTCGACATTGTATTGCAGCATCATGTCGAGCGCGGCCGCGGCGTGGCCATCCTCCGACAGGTTGGCGATCAGCGGCCGCAGCCCGCGACGCTGCAGCTCCCGCGTGAACAGGTCGAACACGTCCATGAAGGCGGGGTTGGCGAAATGGGTCGAGACCAGCCCGACCAGCTCGGTCCGGCCGGTCATCAGGCTGCGCGCCAGCTGGTTGGGGCGGTAGCCCAGCGCCTCGGCCGCCGCCAGCACCCGGGCCCGCATCCGGGGCGAAACGCTGGCGTGTTTGGTGAAGGTGCGCGAGACGGCGGAGATCGACACGCCGGCCGCATCCGCGACCTGCTGCGCCGTCGCCCGTTCGACGCCGCCAAACGGGCGCGGCCCGGCACGGCCAGTCATGGCGTGCCGGGCCGCGTGATGGCGAGCCCTGGCTGGTGAGGCCGCAGGTTACGAATAGGTCCGCAGCAGCCCGACCAGGCGGCCCTGGATGCGGACCCGGTCCGACGGCAGGAAGCGGGTCTCGTAGGCCGGGTTGGCGGCTTCCAGCCCGACCGATGCGCCCTTGCGCCGCAGCCGCTTCAGCGTGACCTCGTTGTCGTCGACCAGGGCGACGATGATCACGCCGGCGTCGGCGGTGTCGCAGCGGCGGATGATGACGGTGTCGCCGTCCAGGATGCCGGCCTCGACCATGCTGTCGCCGGCGACTTCGAGCGCGTAGTGCTCACCCGGGCCGAGCAGCGAGGCCGGCACCTGGGCGAAGTTGTGCTCCTGCAGCGCCTCGATCGGCATGCCGGCGGCGATCCGGCCATAGAGCGGCAGGCGGACGCCGTGCTCGGCATTGACCAGATCGGCGCGCTCCAGCTTGCGGCCGGGCAGGGGCGTGTCGCTGCGCAACGGCCGGAAGGGGACGACATTGTCGTCGTCGGTCGCCGCCGGGGCGTCGGTCTTGAGGCAGTCGGGAAGGCGAAGCACCTCGAGCGCCCGGGCCCGATGCGGCAGGCGGCGAATAAAGCCGCGCTCTTCGAGGCCGGTGATCAGTCGATGGATGCCCGACTTCGACTTGAGACTGAGGGCGTCCTTCATCTCGTCGAAGGAAGGACTGACGCCGTCCGCCTCCAGGCGGCGATGAACGAACAACAGCAGCTCCTGTTGCTTACGCGTCAGCAAGGCATCCTCCGTTTTCAGGGCCGCGGTGCGGCCGAATCCCTGGAAACACGATAGGAGGAACAAAACAAAAACACAAGGCGCTAACTTTGTCGCACCCGACTCTTTACTTCCTCGCAACAATCGCCGGGTCAGATCCCGTCCGTGAACAGCACCGCCTCGACCGCATCGCCGCGCGCCGCCGCCGGCGCCAGCGGCGGCCGGATCACCAGCCCGTCGGCGGCCGCCAGCAGCGACAGCATCGAGCTGTCCTGGGCCGGGAACGGGGTGGCGACCAGGCCGTTTTCGGTGCGCTCGATCCGCGCCCGCAAGTAATCCTCGCGCCGATCATTGGCCGGCAGGTCGCGGCCCAAAGTCGCGGCGATCCGGTCGTCCGGGAGCGCCGCGCCCTGCAGCGCCAGGATCGCCGGGCGCAGGAACAGCCAGCCGCAGACCATGGTCGAGACCGGGTTGCCGGGCAGGCCCAGCATCGGGGTGTCGTCGAGCCGGCCGAACATCAGCGGCTTGCCCGGCCGCATCGCGATCGTCCAGAAGTCGAGCGCCAGGCCGCGCCCGCCCAGCACCGAACGGATCAGATCGTGATCGCCGACCGAGGCGCCGCCGGTGGTGACCACCAGGTCGGCGCCGCGCGCCCCGGCCGCCAGCGCGGTCAGCGACTCGGCATCGTCGCGGGCGATGCCGAGATCGATCGGCTGGCCGCCGCAGCTGCGGACCAGGGCGGCGAGGGCGTGGCTGTTGGAGCTGACGATCTGGCTCGGCCCCAGCGCCTCGCCCGGCATCACGATCTCGTCGCCGGTCGCCAGGATCGCCACCCGCGGCCGGCGGCGGACGCGCAGCCAGGGATGGTTGGTCGAGGCGGCGATGCCGATGTCGCGCGCGGTCAGGCGCCGGCCGGGCTGCAGCAGGGTGTCGCCGGCGCGGAAGTCCAGCCCGGCCTTGCGGACATAGCGGCCGGCACCGGCGCCCTCGCGGATGGTGACCGAATCGCCTGATGCGTCGGCATCCTCCTGGATCACCACCGCGTCGGCGCCTGCGGGCAGCGGCGCGCCGGTGAAGATGCGGACGCATTGGCCCGGCCCGACCGTGCCCTCGAAGCGGCCGCCGGCCGGCACCCGGCCGATCTCGCGCAGCGTCGCCGGCACCGTGGCGACGTCGGCCGCCCGCACCGCCCAGCCATCCATGGCGGAGACGTCGAGCGGCGGCTGGGTCAGCCGCGCCACCACCGGCTCGGCCAGGATCCGGCCCAGGCCTTCCGGTAGCGGCACGGTCTCGGCCGGCAGGGGCTGGAAGGCGGAGAGGATGCGGGCGCGGGCCTCGGCGACCGGGATCATGGCGCGGCCTCATAGGTGCCCGACCGCCCGCCGGATTTGTGCAGCAGGCGCAGGTCTGTGACCACCATGCCACGGTCGACCGCCTTGCACATGTCGTAGACGGTCAGGGCGGCGACTGAGGCGGCGGTCAGCGCCTCCATCTCGACGCCGGTGCGGTGGGTGACCTTGACCGTGGCCTCGATCTCGACCCGGCTGTGCTCCGCATCGCAGCGCAGCGCCAGCTCGACGCTGGACAGCGGCAGCGGGTGGCACAGCGGGATCAGGTCGGCGGTGCGCTTGGCCGCCATGATGCCGGCGATGCGGGCGATGCCCAGCACGTCGCCCTTGGCATGGCCGCCGGCCGCGATCAGCGCCAGCGTCTCCGGTTTCATCTCGACCCGGCAGCCGGCACGCGCCACCCGGACCGTCGCCTCCTTGTCCGAGACATCGACCATGCGCGCCTGCCCGGCGGCGTCGAAATGGGTGAGGTCGCTCATGCGGCGGAGGATCTCGCCTCCGGCGTCAGCAGCGCGCGGGTGGCGGCGGCGACGTCGTCGTGGCGCATCAGGCTTTCGCCGATCAGGAAGGTGGTGGCGCCCACCCGGGCCATGCGGGCCAGGTCGGCCGGGGTGAACAGCCCGCTCTCGGACACCATCAGCCGGTCCCGCGGCACCTGGGCCGCCAGCGCCTCGGTGGTGGCGAGGTCGACCTGCAGGGTCTTGAGGTTCCGGTTGTTGATGCCGAGCAGCGGCGACCGCAGCTTCAGCGCCCGCTCCAGCTCCGCCGCATCATGCACCTCGACCAGCACGTCCATGCCGTTGTCGATCGCGGCCTGCTCCAGCTCCTGGGCGGTGGCGTCGTCCAGCGCCGCCATGATCAGCAGGATGCAGTCGGCGCCCAGCGCCCGGGCCTCGTCGATCTGGTAGCGATCGACCATGAAGTCCTTGCGCAGCACCGGCAGCTCGACCGCATTGCGCGCGGCGGTCAGATACTCGTCGGCGCCCTGGAAATAGGGCACGTCGGTCAGCACCG
This sequence comes from Inquilinus sp. 2KB_23, assembly GCF_052115705.1. NCBI lineage: Bacteria > Pseudomonadati > Pseudomonadota > Alphaproteobacteria > Rhodospirillales > Rhodospirillaceae > Inquilinus > Inquilinus sp. 2KB_23. The sequence goes on from NZ_JBFRHF010000009.1 coordinate 157,192, forward strand.
ACAGGCAGGTGGCGCCGCCGTCGCGATAGGCGCGGGCGAGGGCGGGCGGGTCGAAATCCGGGCGGATCAGCCCCTTGGACGGCGACGCCTTCTTGATCTCGGCGATCAGGCCGGTGCGGCCTTCGGACTGTGCCCGGCGCAGCGCCGCCAGGAAACCGCGCGGCGGGGCGGCGCGGTCGGCGAGATCCGCCAGCCGGCGAATCTCGGCCGGCGGCACCGCCGCCTTGCGCTGTTCGATGTGCCGACGCTTGTCGGCGACGATGCGTGTCAGCGTGTCACTCATGATTCCTAACCCTTGGCCGGGCCCTGGGTGGTGATCCGGGCCAGCCGTTCGAGCACGTGGGCGGCCGTCCCATCGTCGATGATGCGCGCCGCGAGGTCGGCACCATCGGACAGACTGGTGACCTTGTCGGCGACGATGAAAGCCGCAGCGGCGTTCAGCCGCACGATGTCGCGATAGGCGCCGTGGGCGCCGCCCAGCACCGCGCGCAGGGCCGCGGCGTTGGTCTCGGGGTCGCCGCCCTTGAGGTCCTCGGGCTTCGAGCGCGGCAGCCCGGCATCCTCCGGCGTCACCGTCAGGCGCCGGACCTGGCCGCCGCGCAGCTCGGCGACCGAGGTCGGGCCGGTGGTGGTCAGCTCATCCAGCCCGTCGCTGCCATGCACCACCCAGGCGACCTCGCTGCCCAGCTGGAGCAGCGCCTCGGCCACCGGGGCGACCCAGGCCTCGGCGAAGACGCCGAGCAGCTGGCGCTTCACCCCGGCCGGGTTGGCCAGCGGGCCGAGCAGGTTGAAGATGGTGCGGGTGCCGAGCTCCTGCCGCGCCGGGCCGACATGGCGCATGGCGCTGTGGTACAGCGGCGCGAACAGGAAGCCGATATTGGCGTCCCACAATGCCTCGCGCATCACCTCCGGCGTCGCCTCGACATTGACGCCCAGCTCCGCCAGCACGTTGGCGGCGCCGGTCAGGCTCGATGCGGCGCGGTTGCCGTGCTTGGCCACCGGCACGCCGGCCCCGGCCAGGACGAAGGAGACGGCGGTCGAGACGTTGAACGACCCGGAACTGTCGCCGCCGGTGCCGCAGCAGTCGATGGCGCCCTCCGGCGCGTCGATGGTCACCGCCTTGTCGCGCATCACCCGCGCGGCGGCGGCGATCTCCTCCGGCGTCTCGCCGCGGACCCTGAGCGCCATCAGGAAGCCGCCGATCTGGGCTGGCGTGGCCTCGCCGGACATGATGATCTCGAAGGCGGCGCGGGCGTCGGCAGGGGTCAGCGGCTGGCCCAGCGCGGCCTTGGCGAGGAACGGTCGCATCTCGGTCGTCATGCCGCGTTCCGCCGTTCGGCGATGGCCAGGAAGTTCTGCAGGATCTTGTGGCCGAACTGCGAGGCAATGCTCTCGGGGTGGAACTGCACGCCATGGATCGGCAGCGTCTTGTGCTGCAGCGCCATGATCACGCCGTCCGCGGTCCAGGCCGTCGCCTCCAGGCTGTCCGGCATGCTGTCGGGCGCGATGGTCAGCGAATGGTAGCGGGTGGCCTCGAAATTGTCTGGCAGCCCGGCGAGGACGCCGCCGCCATGGTGGTGGACCGGGCTGATCTTGCCATGCATCGGCACCGGCGCCCGGACGATCCGGCCGCCGAAGACCTGGCCGATCGCCTGGTGGCCCAGGCAGACGCCAAACACCGGCACCCGGCCGGCAGCGGCGCGGATCAGGTCCATGCAGATGCCGGCCTTATCAGGGTCGCGCGGGCCCGGCGAGATGACGATGCCGTCGGGCCGCAGCGCCAGCGCTTCGTCGACGGTCAGCGCATCGTTGCGGCGGACCTCGGTGTCGGCGCCGAGCTCGCCGAGGTAATGCACCAGGTTGTAGGTGAAGCTGTCGTAGTTATCGATCAGCAGAAGCATCGATTTCGCCCTTTCGAGGCATGGGTATGGGGAGGGGGCGGCGGACGCGATCCGGCCGACCTCACCATCGATGCGGCAGAGCATGGCGCTGGTCGCGATGCTGCTGCGAAAGGGTGCGTTCTCTAGACATGTCCCATCGGCCGATTGCCGCTGCGCGGTCGGTTGGCGAAGCGTACCGCATCTTCGGCGGCGCGCACCAGCGCCCGCGCCTTGTTGCGGGTTTCCTGGTACTCGCCCTCGGGGTCGCTGTCGGCGACGACGCCGCCGCCGGCCTGGATGTACAGGGTGTCGTCCTTCACCACCGCGGTGCGCAGGGCGATGCAGGTGTCCATGTCGCCATTGGCGCCGAAATAGCCCATCGCCCCGGCATAGACGCCGCGCCGCGCCACCTCCAGCTCGTCGATGATCTCCATTGCCCGGACCTTGGGTGCGCCGCTGGTGGTGCCGGCCGGGAAGCCGGCGGACAGGGCGGCGATGGCGTCATGCTCCGGCCCGATGCGGCCGACCACGTTGGAGACGATGTGCATGACGTGGGAGTAGCGCTCGATGATGAAGCGGTCGGTGACCTTGACCGAGCCGATCTGCGCCACGCGGCCGACATCGTTGCGGCCGAGGTCGAGCAGCATCAGGTGCTCGGCCCGCTCCTTCGGGTCGGCCAGCAAATCCTGTTCCAGCGCCACATCCTCCTCCGGCGTGGCGCCCCGGGGGCGGGTGCCGGCGATCGGCCGGATGGTGACCTCGCCGTCGCGCAGCCGCACCAGGATCTCCGGGCTCGACCCGACCACGGCGAAGTCCCGGAAGTTCTGGAACACCAGGAAGGGCGAAGGATTCAACCGGCGCAGCGCCCGGTACAGCGCGAAGGGGGGCAGGGTGAAGGGCAGGGCGAAGCGCTGCGACAGCACCACCTGGAAGATATCGCCGGCGCGGATGTACTCCTTCGCCCGCTCCACCACCGCGTGGTACTCCTCCCGCGTCATGTTCGAGGTCGGCTCCGGCAGGGCCGGCAGCACGCCCTCGGCCGCGGCCTCGCGGTGCGACAGGCTGGATTCGAAGCCGGCAACCACGTTGGACAACCGCTCGCACGCCGCCTCATGCGCCTTCTCCGCCGTCACCGCCGGGTCGGGGAAGACCGGGGTGACGATGGTGACGACGTCGGCGATGGTGTCGAACACACAGACGATGGTCGGCCGGATCATGATCGAATCCGGCACACCCAGCGTGTCCGGATTGGTGTCGGGCAGCGTTTCCATCTGCCGGACCATGTCGTAGCCGAGATAGCCGAACAGCCCGGCGGCCAGCGGCGGGAAGCCGCGCGGCAGGTCGATACGCGATTCCGCGATCAGCGCCCGCAGGCTGTCCAGCGGCTTGGCGGCGACCGGGGTGTAGCTGTCGAGGTCGGCCAGCGCCTTGCGGTTGATCTCGACCGTGTCGCCGCGGCAGCGCCAGATCAGGTCGGGGCGCAGCCCGATGGCGCTGTAGCGGCCGCGGATGGCGCCGCCCTCGACCGATTCGAGCAGGAAGGAATAGGGCTCGTCGCCGGCCAGCTTCAGCATGGCCGAGACCGGGGTGTCGAGGTCGGACACCAAGCGGGTCCAGACCACCTGCGGCTTTCCGGAGCGATAGATGTCGGCGAAGGCCTCGAACGCCGTGGAGTCCGGCATGTCGGTTACCTCAGATGAGAGTCCATGAATCAGGGGCGGAAGGGATGCGCGCCGATGCGGCGCCATCGCTCCCCGCCCATTGCCCGGGCCCTGATCATCGATCCGCCGACCACGCGGGTCATTCCTCGTATTTCAGCCGGGCGAGCACCGACTGGTCGATGCTGACGCCGTAGCGGTCGCGCAGCACCTGGTCGAGGCCGGCGCCGATGTCGCCGGCAAGGCCGCGCCGCAGGTCCTGGCTCACCGCCGCCTCGGCCGTGGCATCGGGCTTGGCCGGGTCGATCCGGGTCAGCCGGGCGACGACGCGGCCGCCCGGGGTTTCCGCCGTGGCGGTGCCGCCGACCTTGGCCGCGAACAGGTCGCGCACCAGCGGGGCGGGCAGGGCGCCGGCATTGCTGGCGTCGCGCAGCAGCGGCTGGGTCTCGGCATACTGGCCGCCGACCGCCTTGGCGACGTCGACTGCGGCCTCGCCGGCTTGCAGCCGCTTCTCGATGTCGGTGGCCAGCGTCGCGGTCGCCTCGGCCTGCTTCTGCTCGGTCCAGGCGGCGGCGACCTCGTCGCGGACCTTGGCCAGCGGCTCGGTGGTCGGCGGCAGGATGCTCTCGACCCGGACGATGAAGGAGATCTTGTTGTCGATCGCGGTCATCGGGCTGGCATCGCCCTGCTGCAGCCCGAAAGCGGTGGTCAGGATCTGCGCCTGGCCCGGCAGCACCGCCAGCGGCGTGCCGCTCTGGGTCGACCCGTCCTTGGCCACCGCCGGCACCGTGGTTACGGTGAAGCCGAACTCCTGCGCCGCCTTGTCGATGGCGACGCCGTCGGCCAGCGCGTCCTCGAACTTGTTCGCGGTCTCGTACAGGGCGTCGGCCGCCTTGCTCTGGCGCAGCGCCGTCTCGATCTCGGGCCGTGCCTCCTCGAACGGCACGGTGCGCGCCGCCTGGGTGCCGGTCAGCACCAGCACGTGCCAGCCGAAGGGCGACTGCACCGGATCGGTGGCCTGGCCCTGCTGCAGGGCGAAGCCCGGCTCGGCCAGCGCCGCGACCGGCATGTTGGCCTTGGCGGTGAAGTCGACCGGGACCAGCGTGACCGAGGCGTTGCCCGCCTCGTCCACCGCCTGCTGCACCGGCTTGCCGCCGCGCACCGCGGCCACGATCTGGGCGGCCAGTTCCTTGGTCGGCGCGATCACTTGGTCGAACTTGCGCAGCTCCGGCTTCTCGTAGTTGGCCTGGTTCTTCTCGTAATACGTCCGCGCCTCGTCCTCCGACACCGCCGCGCCCTTGCCGAAATCGTCGGCGTTCAGGATCACCACGCTCAGCGTGCGGTATTCCGGCGACTGGAACTTGTCGCCATGGTCCTTGTGGTAGGCCTCGAGATCGGCCGCGGTCGGCTGCGGCACGCGGGTCTGGTCGGCGTTGCGCAGCGTGATGGTCTCGGCCACCCGGGTCTCGCGGCGGTAGCGGGTGATCGGGTCGACCAGGGCCTTCGGCGGCTCGGCGCCGACGAACAGGGCCCGCAGCACCTGCTGCTGCGCCATCTGGCCGCGCTGCGAGGCGATGAAGCCGGCCTCGGTCAGGCCGCTGCCCTGCAGCGCCTGCAGGAAGATGTCGCGGCTGAACTGGTTGGTCGCCGGGTCCTTGAACCGCGGATCGACGCGCACGGCGTCGGCGACGACATCCTGCGGCACGACATAGCCGAGGTCGCGGGCGAACTGGGCGTAGAGCAGGGAGGAGATCTGCGAGTCCAGCACCTGCTGGACCAGGCCGAACTGCTGGGCCACGGCCAGCGGGATGCGCTGGGCCTGGGCCACGTTGCGGAACTGGGCGTCGACCTGCTGCAGCGGAATGGTCTGGTCGCCCACCGTGGCGACGGTGTCGGTCTGCCCCCGGTTGCGGAAAATATCCCCGACGCCCCAGATCGCGAAGCTCAGGATCAGCAGGACAAACAGCACCTTGACGACGATGGAGCCTGCCTTATGGCGAAGAATCTGGAGCATGACGACCGTTGAACGAGGGCAAGGCCGCGCCGGGGTCCCCGGGCGGTTGGGCCGCGCATCATAGGTGCGGCCTTGCCATGCAGCAACGAAGGAGTCGCTGTGGCGTCGCGGCCTGCGGATTGGTAGATGAAAGGGACCTTCAGGGACTGGGCGGAGACACGGGGATGGCGCGCAAGCTGATCGCGGGCAACTGGAAGATGAACCTGCTGCGCGACGAGGGCACGGCGCTGGCCCGCGACCTCGCCCTGCGGCTGGCGCGCACCGTCGATCCCGCCTTCGACCTGCTGATCTGCCCGCCGGCGACCATCATCGCGCCGATCGCCGCGGCGGTGGCGGGCAGCGGCCTGCTGGTCGGCGGCCAGGACTGCCATAGTGCTCCAAGCGGCGCCCACACCGGCGATATCGCGGCGCGGATGCTGGCCGATCTCGGCTGCAGCCACGTCATCGTCGGCCATTCCGAGCGCCGCCAGGATCATGGCGAGATCGACCTCATGGTCGCCGAGAAGGCCCGGGCGGCGCAGGCCGAGGGCATGGTCGCGATCATCTGCATCGGCGAGACCGAGGCAGAGCGCAACGCGGGCCGGGCGCCGCAGATCTGCAGCCGCCAGATCGCGGGGTCGCTGCCGCGCGACGCCACTGCCGAGAACACGGTGATCGCCTATGAGCCGATCTGGGCGATCGGCACCGGCCGGACCCCGACCGCGGCGGAGGTGGCGGACACCCATGCCCATATCCGGGCGATGCTGGCCGTCCATGTCCCGGCCGAGGCGGCGGGAATCCGCATCCTCTACGGCGGCTCGGTCAAGCCGTCCAACGCGGCCGAGCTGCTGAGCCTGGCCAATGTCGACGGCGCCCTGGTCGGCGGCGCCAGCCTGAAGGCGGATGATTTCTGGGCCATCGCCCAGGCCATCGCAAAATAGCCCAGCATCGGCGTTGCATAGGGCGGGGGCCGTGGTTATAGTCCGGCCCGCTCGCCACCCGGCACCTGTCCGGCGGCGACCACGGTCGGAGCGTAGCGCAGCCTGGTAGCGCACTTGCATGGGGTGCAAGGGGTCGGGAGTTCGAATCTCCCCGCTCCGACCAATCTTCCCCCGGTCTGGTTTCACCAGCCGCCAAGCCCCCAAGCGAAGGGCCCGATCCGCGCCATGCTCGTCGCCTTCGATTGGGGAACCTCCTCGCTTCGCGCCTGGCTGCTCGATGCCACTGGCGCCATCCGGGACGAGGCCTCGGCGCCGCTCGGCATCCTCAAGGTCCCCGGCGGCGATTTCGACGCGGTGTTCCGGCAGGTCGCCGGCGCCTGGATCGAATCCGGCGCCACCGCCGCCATCGCCTCCGGCATGATCGGCAGCCGCCAGGGCTGGGCCGAGGCGCCCTATGCCGGCTGCCCGGCCGACGAGGCCGCGCTGGTCGCCGGGCTGATCACGGTTCCGACCTCGCTGCCGGTGCCGCTGCGAATCGTCCCCGGCGTCAGCCGCATCGATGCCGACGGCATCCCCGACGTGATGCGCGGCGAGGAAACCCAGATCATCGGCGACGCGCCGTCGACCGGCCGCCGCCTCTACGTCCTGCCCGGCACCCACAGCAAATGGGCGCTGGCGGAGGATGGCCGCATCACCTGGTTCGCCAGCTCGATGACCGGCGAGACCTTCGCCGTGCTGGCCGAACACAGCATCCTCGGCCGGCTGATGGATGGCCGCGCCCACGACCCGGCCGCCTTCCGCCGCGGCCTGGGCGTCGGCGCCGCCTCGGGCGGCGGCCTGCTGCGCCGGCTGTTCAGCGCCCGCACCCTCGGCCTGTTCGGCGAGCTCGACTCCAAGGCGATCGGCGCCTACCTCTCCGGCCTGCTGATCGGGGCCGAGGTGGCGGATGCCCGGGCGACCGTGGCCGCCGCCACCGGCGCCGCACCTGATTCGGTGACCATCGTCGGCGGCGCCGAGCTGTCGGCACGCTATGCCGAGGCGATCGACGCGGCCGGCCTGTCCAGCCGCATCGCCCCGGCCGACACCACGGTCAAGGGGCTGTGGCGCATCGCCAAGCAAGCGGAGCTGGTGTGACATGAGCGTTTCCCTGCACGACGCCCTCGCGGGCCTGCCGCTGGTCGCCATCCTGCGCGGGGTGAAGCCGGACGAGGTCGCGGGCATCGGCGCCGCCCTGGTCGAGGCCGGGTTCCGCTGCATCGAGGTGCCGCTGAACTCGCCGCAGCCCTTCGACAGCATCCGCATCCTGGCCGACCGGTTCGGACAGCAGGCGCTGATCGGCGCCGGCACGGTGCTGCAGCGCGAGGACGTCGCCCGGGTCAAGGCGGCGGGCGGGCGGCTGATCGTGATGCCGCATGCCGATGTCGACATCATCGCCGAGGCCAAGCGGCAGGATCTGGTCTGTGCCCCCGGCGCCGCGACCCCGACCGAGGCCTTCGCCGCCCTGAAGGCCGGGGCCGACGCGGTCAAGCTGTTCCCGGCCGAGGCGATCCCGCCCGGCGTGGTCAAGGCCTGGCGCGCGGTGGTTCCCGCCGCAGTGCCGCTGATCGCGGTCGGCGGCATCACCCCGGACCGGATGGCGGCCTATCGCGACGCCGGCACCACCGGCTTCGGCCTGGGCTCGGCGCTGTACAAGCCGGGCATGACCGCCGCCGATGTCGCCGCCACCGCTGCCGCCTTCGCCAGCGCCTGGCGGGCGCTCAAGGGCTGACCGGCCCATCCCTTACCCCCAATTGCCGACCGTGACACGGGACCGGCCGCCGTCTATGACCGTGGCACGAGCGACGGGTGAGGGAATCAGCGCGTGGTGCAGGACGGGGGCGTTCAGGCCGGGGCCGAGCGGCCGGGCTTCATCCGCCGGCAGTACGACCGGCTGATCCGGGCGGCGCACGGGCCGCGGGCGCAGTGGACGCTGTTCGGCGTGTCCTTCGCGGAAAGCTCGTTCTTCCCGATCCCGCCCGACGTGGTGCTGATCCCGATGATGCTCGCCAATCCGCGGCGGGCATGGTGGCTGGCGGGGCTGTGCACCGTGGCCTCGGTGCTGGGCGGCCTGGTCGGCTACGCCATCGGCTATTTCCTGTTCGCGACGGTCGGGTCCTGGCTGATCAACCTCTACGGGCTGCAGTCCGGCTTCCACGAGTTCCAGCAGAAATACGCGGAATGGGGCAGCTGGATCATCCTGGCCAAGGGGGTGACGCCGATCCCCTACAAGCTGGTGACGATCACCAGCGGCGTGGCGCAGTTCCCGCTGGGCCTGTTCATCCTGTCCTCGATCGCCTCGCGCGGCCTGCGCTTCTTCCTGATCGCGGTGCTGATGCGGGTCTATGGCGACAAGGTCCGCTTCTATCTCGAGAAGTACCTGAACTGGGCCTTCTGGGGCTTCCTGGTCCTGGTCGCGCTCGGCTTCGCGGTGATGACGCAGATCTGACCCGCTGCGTCCCAAGCTGCGGGCAAGGGGGAGCCACTGGCCATGTCCGTGCAAGCCATCCTGCTTCCGGTGTTCGTCCAGGTCCTGCTGATCTTCCTGCTGGCGCTGTGGATGCTGCAGGTGCGGGCCGCGGCGCTGCGCGGCGGCGCCGTCGATCCCCGCGACATCGTCCTCGGCCGGGCGGCCTGGCCGGAGCGGGCCATCCTGGTCTCGAACAGCTTCCACAACCAGCTGCAGCTGCCGTTCCTGTTCTTCGTGCTGGTGATCCTGGCGATGATGACCCGGAAGGCGGACCTGCTGTTCGTGGTGATGTCCTGGGTGTTCGTGGCGTCGCGGGTCCTGCACATCGCGGTCCACACCGGATCGGCCGACCTCGGCCGCCGCTTCGGCGCCTACGCCATCGGCTTCGTGCTGCTGCTGGCGATGTGGGTGATCTTCGCCCTGCGCATCCTGCTGGCGGGAATCGAACCGATGTGACAGGGGCGCCGCTATTCCTGACCGATCGATCGGTCAATAGCGGCCCAGGATCCGAAACCTATCTGTATTATTGTTCGGCAAAACGCACGGGTGCTAACCTTCCCCCTCGAACAAGCGAAGGGGGAAACGATGGCGTTTGTGTCTCGAGCCGCGATACTCGCGGCGGCGATCGGTGTCGGCTTGTCGGGACCGGCCCTGGCCCAGGACACCGCGGCCCAGGCGAAGGCGGAGATCCAGCGGGTGCGGGACAGCGCCGGCTACAAGGCGGCGGTGCAGCACATCGACCAGGGCTACGACTCCTACATCGCGGAAGGCATCAGGCTGGTGGAGATCCCGGCGCCGCCCTTCAAGGAGGAGGTGCGGGCCAAGGCCTTCGCCGAGCTGCTCCGCAGCGTCGGGCTGGCCGATGTCGAGATCGATGAGGAGGGCAATGTCCTCGGCCTGCGCAAGGGCACCGGCGGCGGCGACCGCGTCGTCGTGGTGTCGGCCCATCTCGACACCGTGTTTCCGGAAGGCACGGACGTCACCGTGCGGCGCGAGGGCACCAAACTGAGGGCCCCCGGCGTCAGCGACGACACCTTCAGCCTGGCGGCGATCCTGGCCTATGTCCGCGCCATGGATTCGGCCGGGATCAAGCACAAGGCCAACATCCTGTTCGTCGGCACGGTCGGCGAGGAGGGGCTGGGCGACCTGCGCGGCGTCCGCCATCTCTTCACCAAGGGCCAGTACAAGGACCGGATCGACGCCTTCTTCTCGATCGAGGGCGGGTCGGCCGACACTTTCACCAGCTCCGGCGTCGGCTCCAAGCGCTACCGCATCACCTACAAAGGCCCGGGCGGCCACAGCTTCGGCGCCTTCGGCCTGGTCAACCCCGCCTATGCCATGGCCGAGGCGATCACGCTGCTGGCCCGCACCCAGGTCCCGGCCGATCCGAAGGTGACCTACAATGTCGGCGTGCTGAAGGGCGGCACCTCGGTCAACTCGATCCCGGTCGAGACCTCGATGGAGGTCGACATGCGCTCCGGCGACAGCAAGGGGCTGGGTCGGGTGGAGCAGCGGCTGCTGACCGTCATCGAACAGGCCGCGGAGACGGAGAACGCCGCCCGGTCGACCAAGGAGGGCGGGATCACGGTCGAGAAGACGGTGATCGGCGACCGCCCGGCCGGCGCCATCGCCGAGACCGAGCTGCTGTTCCAGCTGGCCAAGGCCTCGATCGAGACGGCGGGGTACGAGTTCAAGGGCCCGCGCGAGGCCTCGAACGATTCGAACATCCCCTGGAGCCTCGGCATCCCGGCGGTGACCCTGGGCAAGAACGGTCCGGGCCAGAGCGGCCGGTCGCATTCGCTCGACGAATGGATGGACATCGAGCAGGCGCCGATGGTGAAGGGCATGGCCACCAGCCTGGCGACGATCCTGGCGACGGCGAAGATGGAATGATCTGCTGAGCTGCCAGCCTGGTGGGCGGCCGGCTGGGGCAGCCCCTGATCATCCCCCCATGCCCCGTAGCAGGGCATGGGGGGTGATCAGCGGTACGAGGCGTCGTCCGGGCTGATGTCCTTCGCTGCATTGTCAGGCATCAAAGGATGAAATCGCCCTCGAACAACTTGTGGTCGGAGAAGACGTGGATGGCCGAATCCGCCTGTTTGTCGCCGGTTGTATCGATCAGGACGGTTTGGCCGCCAGTGGGATTGACCACGACCCGAATCTCGCCAGCCGTTCCGGTGAAAGCGCCGGTGCCGAAGCGGAGATGGCCCAGGGACGAGAGATCGATCCAGTCGAGGATCGTGAAATCCAGGATCGTATCCTGGCCCGCCGCCGCCACAGTGCTGTCGCTGATCGACAGATAGGCGAAGATGTCGGTCCCGGGTCCGCCGTTCAGCCGGTCCGCGCCGGCACCGCCAATCAGGGCATCATTGCCGCCGACTCCGTAGAGGTCGTCCGCTCCGGCTTGGCCATAGAGAACATTGGTGCCGGTATCGCCGAGGATCTGATCATTGAAATCGGATCCCACCACATTCTCGATCCAGAACAGCCGGTCGCCTGCGGCATCACCCCCTTGGCCGTCACCGCTTTGCAGATAGACGACCACTTTAGAGCTGGATCCGGCATAGCTGACGAAGTCCTCGCCGGCACCGCCGTCGAGCCTATCGGCGCCGGCGCCGCCGACCAGGGTGTCATCGCCGTCCCCTGCGTAGATCTGGTCGGAGCCTGCCCCTCCGTTCAGCCAGTTGGCCGCGCCGGTGCCCGAAATGGTGTCGTTGAAAACAGATCCTTCGACGTCCTCGATCCAATACAGCCGGTCGCCCTCGGCATCTCCGTGGAGCCCGGTCCCCGCCAGCAGGTTGATCTGCACGTATGAACTGGAGTTGCGATAGCTGGCCAGATCAAAGCCGCCGCCACCATCGATCAGGTCGGCACCGGCGCCGCCGATCAGGAAATCGTCGCCGTCGCCGCCATATAGCCGGTCCGCGCCTGCCTCGGCGCTCAGCCAGTTGCCGACGCCGCTACCGGCGATCATGTCATCGAAGGCAGTTCCCGCGACATCCTCGATGCTGATCAGGATATCGCCTTCGGCGTCGCCATGGTGGCCAATGCCATTCACGAGTGTGATCTCGACATAGCTGTCGCCCGAGCGATAGCTGGCGAAGTCCTCGCCGGCACCGCCATCGAGCCTATCGACGCCGGCACCACCGATCAGGGCATCGTCGCCGAGCAAGCCATACAGGCTGTCGGCACCGGCCTCGCCATACAGCCAATTGTCGCCATTGCTGCCGACGATGACATCGTTGAAGACGGATCCATCGACATCTTCGATCCAGCGCAGCTGGTCGCCCTCGGCGTCGCCGTGCCCGCCGATTCCATCCCGCAGACTGATCGCCACATAGGTGGAGGACGTGAAATAGCCGACGGCGTCGAGGCCGTTGCCGCCATCGAGCAGGTCGGCGCCGGTGCCCCCGATCAGGAAATCGTCGCCGTCGCCGCCGTACAACCGGTCCGCACCTGCCGCGCCGTTCAACCAATTGTCGGCGCCGCTCGCGGCAATTGTGTCGTTGAACGCCGATCCCAGGACATCCTCGATGTTGGCCAAGGTGTCGCCTTGCGCATCGCCGTGCCGGCCGAGCCCGCTCAGCAGGTCGATCTCGACAAAGCTGCCGGATGTGCGATAGCTGGCGAGATCCTCGCCGGCGCCGCCGTCGAGCGCATCGGCACCGGCACCACCCAACAGGGCGTCATCGCCGGCCATGCCAGACAGGCGATCTTCCCCGCCCCAGCCATACAGCCAGTTGTCGGTGCTGTTTCCGACGAGGACATCGTTGAAAGCGGACCCTTCGACATCCTCGATGCGATAGAGAACATCACCCTGCGCATCGCCATGCTGGCCGATCCCGGCCACATTCCGCAGGTCGACCGTCACATAGATGCTGGAGTCGGCATAGCTGGCAAGGTCGAAGCCGTCGCCGCCGTCGAGGCGGTCCGCGCCGGTCCCGCCGGTCAGGATATCATCGCCACCGTTGCCGAAGAGGCTGTCGTTGCCTCCCAGGCCCGACAGTTCGTCATCGCCATTCCCGCCTGACACCGTATCGTTGCCGTCAGTCGGCTTGGCTGCTGCGGCCGTATCGCGGTCTGCCAATCCGGAATCCGTGGATTCCGATTCCCTGAACATGATCATTGATAGAATTCCCCCTGAGCGCTCAATTTTTATTTAGTAAGGCAATTATGCCTAGAATACGGCGATCGCCAATATCGATTCTATCCCCGTTCCCGATCGCCGCTCGCGGCCAGAAATCGATCAATCCGCGTCGGCACGGGCGCCCGCCGATGCCGGCGGGCCGGCCTGAGCCGTTGCGGAAGGTCACAGCGGCTGTTGACCGTTATCGATCCGGCCGCGGTGATGGAGCACGCCGCCCGGTCCACCAAAAGGGCGAGATCACGGTGGTGAAGGGCGACGGCTTGCGGTGGCTCGACACCGGATGAAGACAATCGTCTTCTTCTCGTCCGGACCTCGCTGCGGCGGAAATGCTATCCGTCAGATAGAATCTCCAATTCCACAAAGGGGGGAGCACGCCATGACCGACGCAATCAGGTTGCCGGCAGATTCGGAGAGGCGTTCACGGCTCGGGCGGTCGCTCCATCGCGGCCTGCTGATGTCCCTCCTCGCCGCGGCATCGCTGTGGCCGGCCGGCGTCTTTGCCGCCGACCGCGACGAATTCTTCTGGCTCGGGGAAATCAACAAGGCGACCGCCGTCATCAACACCGACGAGGGCCTGCTCGACAAGCAGCTGACGCCCGGAATCGCGGCGGCCCTCGCCAAGGTCATCGCGGACGGAGACAAGAAGGGTGCCAAGCGGCCCAGCAGCGTGATCACCTTCGAGCCGCTGCTGATCGAAGCCGGCGGCATGGATGTGACGCTGCTGCACGCCGGGCGCTCCAGCCAGGACATGCACGCGACCTACCGCGCGGCGATCCTGCGCGACGATATGCTGGACCTGGCCGAACAGCTCAACCTCACGGCCACGACGCTGGTCGACCTGGCGGCCAAGCACGCCGACACCGTCGTGCCCAACTACACCAACGGCGTCGCCGCGCAGCCGAACAGCTTCGGCCACTACCTGCTCGGCCATGCCGCCGGGCTGGCGCGCGACGCCGAGCGTATCCGCCAGGCCTATGCGCGCATCGACCGGTCCGCGATGGGCACGACGGTGCTCAACGGCACCGGCTGGCCGCTGAACCGCCAGCGCATGGCCGATTATCTCGGCTTCGCGCAGCTGGTCGACAACGCCTATGACGCGTCCCAGATCTCCTCGATGGATGAACCGGTCGAGGTCGGGGCGGTGGTCACGGCGATCGCGCTGCACACCGGCAATTTCGTCGAAGACATCATGACGCAATATGCCGGGTCGCGGCCCTGGATCCTGCTGGAGGAGGGCGGCGGCAACACCTATGTGTCGAGCGCGATGCCGCAGAAGCGCAATCCGGGCCTCCTCAACTCGACCCGTAGCGATGCCTCGACGGCGATCACGCTGGCGCTCGGGCCGGTCATCCAGACCCACAACATCACGCCGGGCATGTCGGACCCGAAGGATGTCGACCAGAACACGGCGATGGTCGCCGCCGGCATCAAGACGCTGAAGGATCTCGACCGCGTGCTGAAGGCTCTGGTGATCAACCGCGACCGGGCGCTGGAGGAGCTGAACAGCGACTGGACGGCCTCGCAGGAGCTGGCCGACATCCTGATGCGGAAATACAGCGTGCCCTTCCGCGAGGGCCATCACTTCGCGTCGGAGCTGGTGGACTACGCCAAGCAGAACGGTATCAAGCCGCTGGATTTCCCCTATGCCGAGGCCCAGCGCATCTACGCCGAGGCCGTGGCCGGCACGAAGTATCCGCAGGCGCTGCCGATGGCCGAAGCGGAGTTCCGCGCCGCCCTCGATCCGGTGGCGATCGTGAAGGCGCGTGCCACGACCGGCGGGCCGCAGCCCGCGGAAATGGAGCGCATGATCGCCAAGGCCAGAGCCCAGCTCGCGGACCAGGATGCCTGGATCAAGGAGCGGCGCGGCGTCATCGATGCCGCCCTGGCCCGGCTCGACGGGGATTTCGCCAAGCTGATGCGGTGACGGGCAGGGGATCGGGACGCCGCCCTGTGCGAGCGTCCCGGTCCCCTGATGATCCGCGGCTTGCCGACTATCGTGTCAGCGGCGTACGCCGCCGGTCTTTTTCCGTCGTGCCAACTCGAGGAACTCCGCTTTGACGCGAGCAAATAGTCCCGGCGGGATGAAGCCGTAGGCGAAGACACCGGCCTTGCCCGGCACTGGCGAAAGGCCGCCATTGGGCCATTCGTCGATGTTGTGCTCCGACACGATCACCCAACTGGGCACGTCGTCGAGGCCGATCGCCTGCTTGACCTTCGTGGGGATCTCGATCCCGATCGTATCACCCGAGGGCGGTGTGTGCGTGATCGGCAGCAGCACGACATAGCGAGGACGCGTGGCGCTGTCGCTCGCTGCCACGAGACAGGTCGGGCGGTCCTTACCTTGGTCCTGTCCACGTTCAGCCTCGTGCGTCCACAGATAGTCGTAACGGACGATAAGGCCGGGCTTCGGTTCGGGGAACGACACAGGCCGTTCTCGGCTCTTACTTCAGCAGCTCATCCAGCGCGTCGTGTTCAGGATCCATTTCGGCCCGCTCCACGGCGTCGATGACCACATCGGGCGCATCCGCCGTACGATGAGTCCGCTGGGCAGCCGCCCTCAGCCAGTCGTAGTGCTCGGCCGACATCAGCACGAATTCACGCCGGCCGTGGCGGGTGATCTCGACCGGCTCGCGTTGCGCCTGATGCTGAAACTCGCCGAACTTGCGCTGGAATTCGAGAGCCCCGACCTTGGGCATGAGCGAGCATCCTGTTTGCAGTATGAAGTCCAAATTATACGTATAATGCGTATCTCTGGCAACAGCCGGTCCGGAGCCCGGCCGGACCGGCTTTGCGTTAGGGCTATGCCCTCACCAGCAGCCGCCCCGCCCGATCCACATCGGCTTCGCCGTGGCGCCAGGACATCCGGCCGTTGACCAGCACGAAATCCAGGCCCTTCGACGGGGTCTTCGGCGCTTCGAAGGTGGCGGCGTCGGCGATGCTGTGGGCGTCGAACACCACCAGGTCGGCGGCGTGGCCCTCGCGCACCAGGCCGCGGTCGTGCAGGGCGAAGCGCATCGCCGACAGGCCGGTCATCTTGTGCACCGCCGTCTCCAGCGGGAACAGGCCGAGGTCGCGGCTGTAATGGCCCAGCACGCGCGGGAAGGTGCCCCACAGCCGCGGATGGGGGTGGCTGTCATGCGGCAGGCCGTCCGACCCGATCATGGTCAGCGGGAAGGACAGGATGCGACGGACATCGGCCTCATCCATCTGGAAGTAGATGGCGCCGGCCGGGTGCAGCCGCACCGCCGCCTCCTTCTCGGTGCAGCCCCATTCCCGGGCGATGTCGGCGAGGTCGCGGCCCGCCACCTCCGGCTTCGCCTTCGACCACGCCACCATGATGCGGATGTCGCCGGTGACATGGTCGGGGTCCAGCACCGTCGAGCCCGCGGTGTAGGGATAGGCGTCGAGGCCGACCGGCTGGTTTTTGCTGGCCGCCTCGATCACCGGCAGGGTCTCGCGGCTGCGGCCCCAGTTGTGCGGTCCGGCGCATTTGTGGTGCGAGATCACCACCGGCACCTTGGCGCGGCGGGCGGTGCTGAAGCTTTCCTCCAGCGAATCCAGTACCTTGTCGTGCTCATTGCGCATATGGGTGGCGTAGACGCCGCCGCGGTCGGCCAGAAGTTCCGCCAGCGCCACCACCTCGTCGGCATCCGCCGCGGCGTTGGGCTTGTAGTAGAGGCCGGTGGAGAAGCCGATCGCGCCCGCGTCCAGGCTGTCGGCCAGCAGGCGCCGCATGGCGTCGATTTCCGGCGTGCTGGCCTTGCGGTCGAGATCCGGCATGGTGCCGATGCGCAGCGAGGAATGGCCGATCAGCGCCGCGACGTTGATGCCCGGCACCACCTCGCCCAGCCGGGCGCGGTATTCGGCGAAGCTCGCGAACTCATAGGCCGACTGGTCGCCCAGCAGGTTCAGCGGCGGCGGCGGCGCGCCGGTCAGGGTCAGCGGCGACAGGCTGATGCCGCAATTGCCGACCACCGCCGTGGTCACGCCCTGGCTGATCTTCGGCAGCATGTCCGGGCCGTCGATCACCGCCCGGTCGTCATGGGTGTGCACGTCGATGAAGCCCGGCGCGACGATGCGGCCGGCGACGTCGATGCTCTCCCGCGCCCGGCTGGCGGCGATGCTGCCGGTCGGCGCCACGGCGGCGATGCGGTCGCCCAGGATGGCGACATCGGCCTGCACGCGGGGGGCGCCGGAGCCGTCGATCACGGTGCCGTTGCGGAGCAGGAGGTCGTAAGGGGCACGGTCAGGCATGGGACTTCCCTGGGGCAGGACGCCGGGCAGCGGCGGGAGGACGCGGCGGCGGGCGCATCGCCGCGCCAGCCGGCTCGTCGAGGGTGGGGATCTGGCTGAGGGTGTATTTGATGCGGCGCAGGCTCTCCAGCGCAGCCGGGCCGCGCCGCATGGCAACGCCGGTCGCGACCACGTCGATCACCGCCATATGGGCCAGGCGCGACGCGGTCGGCTTGAAGATGTCGCTGTCCTCCGGCGGCGCCACCGCCAGCAGGATCTCCGCCGCCCGGGCCAGCGGCGTGTCCGGCCGGGTCAGGGCGATGGTGGTGGCGCCGTAGTGCCGGGCGATCTCGACGCTTTCGACCAGGTCGCGGAAGCGGCCGGAATTGCACACCGCCAGCACGCAGTCGCCGGGCCCCAGCGTCGCCGCCGACATGCGCTGCAGCTGGGTGTCGGCATGGAAGTCGGTCGGCAGGTCGAGCCGGAAGAACCGGAGATAGGCGTCGTGGCCGACCGCGTGCGACCCACCGCCGATGCCGTAGATGTCCAGCCGCCGGGCCTTGGCGATGCCGTCGATCGCCTGGCGCAGCGGCTGGGGGTCAAGCTGGTCGCGCACCACCGTCACCGCCTCGATGACGCTGTCCAGCACCCGATCGGCCAGCTGGGCAACGTCGTCCGGCGCGCCTTCCTGCGGCCGGCGCTGCAGATAGGGGCTGGCGACGGCGAGGTTCTGCGCCAGCTTGACCTTGAAGTCGCGCACGCTGTCGCAGCCCAGCGCCCGGCAGAAGCGGGTGACCGAGGGCTCGCTGACCTGCGCCCGCCGTGCCAGCTCGGCGATGCTGGCATGGGTGGCCCCACCGGGGTCGGCCAGCACCGCCTCCGCCACCCTCTGCTCCGAGGGCCGCAGCGACGCCTCCATGCGGCGGAGGCGCGAGACGATGTCGACCACATAGGCCATCAGAAGAAGGTCCGGATCGCGCCCGAGACGCGGTAGTCGTCCTCCACCACCATCATCACCTGCCATTTGTCGAAGGTGGTGCAGGGGTGGGAGATGCCGCAGCCGATCAGGTCGCCGACTTGCGGGTCGAAGCCCTCGGGCAGCTTGAGATAGGCGTGCTGGTCGTTCAGCCCGGTGATCACGGCGCCGGCCGGCACGCGCTGCGGCGCGGCGGTGGAGCCGGCGGGGCGCCACAGCGTCGGGATCGGCAGGTCGATGTCGTAGGAGCAGTCGCGCTTGCCCATGGTCAGGATCGCGAGGCCGGGTTCCGGCCGCGACTGCACCGCGGACCAGACCTCCAGCGCCGGCTCCAGATCGCCATGCCGGCGCCAATCGGCCGGGATGCGGCGGACGACATGCTCGAACAGCCGGGTGTACTGGCCGGAATCATGGGTCAGGTAGCAGCCGCTGCGGATCACCACCTGGACTTGGCGCGACAGCCGGACTTCGGAGAGCTTGCGGGCGACGATGTCGTAATAGGCGGAGCCGCCGGCGCTGAGCAGCACCGTGCCGTTGGCGAACAGCCCGGCCCGGTCGACCTCCGCCGCCACGGCCGCGAGGTCGTCCAGGAAGGCGGCCACGGCGATCTCGTCGGCCGCCGCGTCCTGGGTCACCACCAGGCCCTCATAGCCCTCGACCCCGCGCAAAGCGAGGCCCGGGCGGCCGGCGGTGGCGCGGGCCACTTCCAGAGCCTCGGCGGCCGTGCGGCAGCCGGTGCGGCGGCCTACCATGCCGAGCTCGACCAGCAGGCCCAGCGGCCGGCCCGGCGGCGTCACGCGGGCGGCCTCGGCCAGCCGCTCGACCCCGGCGACGGAATCGACCAGGCAGAAGGCCTCGAGCGCCGGGTCGGCGGCCAGGGCCGCCAGCACCGACCGCATCGCCGCCGCGTCGACCAGCTGGTTGGCCACCAGGATCCGCTTGACCCCGAAGCGGCGGCACACCTCGAACTGCTGGGCGGTGGCGACGGTGATGCCCCAGGAGCCGTTGGCGAGCTGCAGGTCGAACAGCTGCGGGCTCATCGTCGTCTTGCCGTGCGGCGCCAGGGCGACCCCGGTCTCGGCCAGGATGTCGCGCATCCAGCGGGCGTTGCGCTCGATCACCGACCGCTTCAGCACCGCCTGGGGGAAGGGCAGGTCGCCGGCCAGCGCGTTCCAGCCCTGGTCGCCGACGGCGCGGAACGGGATCGGCTGCAGCCCGGGCGGCAGGCCCTTGGTGGCGCCGTCGATGGCTGAGTCGAGGATCGGGTCGAGGGCGAGGACGGAGGCTTGCATCGTCGGGTCCTTCACAACCGCCGGCCGGAGGCGGCATCGAACAGGTGGGTGTGGGTGATGAGGGGGGTGAGGGGCACGACGTCGCCCGGCACCACCCGGCGGCGGCCGTGGATCACCGCGGCGACGCGGGTGCCGGCCAGGCTGCCGTAGAGATGGGTCTCGGCCCCGGTGGGCTCGACCAGGTCGATGGTCACCGGCACGCCGTTGCCGTCCTCGGCCAGGCTGAAATGCTCCGGCCGGACGCCGAGCAGCACCGGCTGGTCGTGCTCAGCCGGGCGGTCGGGGGCGGGCAGGCGGGTGCCGTCCGGCGACTCGACCACCGCGCCGCCGCTGTCGCGCCGGTAGCGCCCGGGCAGGAAGCTCATCGCCGGCGAGCCGAGGAAGCCGGCGACGAAGACATTGGCCGGCAGGTCGTAGAGGTCGAGCGGCACGCCCTGCTGCTCGATCCGTCCGCCATTCATCACCACGATGCGGTCGGCCAGGGTCATCGCCTCGATTTGGTCGTGGGTGACGTAGACGATGGTGGTGCCCAGCCGGCGGTGCAGCGCCTTGATCTCGGTGCGCATCTGCACCCGCAGCTTGGCGTCGAGGTTGGACAGCGGCTCGTCGAACAGGAACACGGCGGGGTCGCGCACGATGGCCCGGCCCATGGCGACGCGCTGGCGCTGGCCGCCGGACAGCTGCTTCGGCAGCCGTTCGAGATAGTCGAACAGGTTGAGGATCCCGGCCGCCTTGCCGACCTTGGCCTCGATCTCCGGCTTCGGTTCGCCGCGCAGCTTCGGGCCATAGGCGATGTTCTGCCGGGCGGTCATGTGCGGGTATAGGGCGTAGGACTGGAACACCATGGCGATGTTCCGCTTCTGCGGCGGCACCTCGTTGGCGCGGGTGCCGGCGATCGTCAACTCGCCGCCGGAGATGGTCTCCAGCCCCGCGATCATGCGCAGCAGGGTGGACTTGCCGCAGCCGGACGGGCCGACCAGGACGACGAATTCGCCATCGGCGATGTCGAGGTCGACGCCATGGACCACCTGCGCCTCGCCGTAGCGCTTCACCACCCCGCGCAGGCCGACCGTCGCCATGGTTCAGAACTCCTCCCGCATCAGAACTCTTCCCCCTATTAGAACTCTTCCAGCGTCAGTTCGCCCGCCATCACCCGGTTGCCGGCGGTCAGCCCGCCATCGACCGGCAGCATCGCCCCGGTGATGAAGCCGGCCAGATCGTCCGAGGCCAGGAAGGCCACGGCCTTGGCGATGTCGGAGGGTTCGGCCACCCGTTGCAGCGGATACCATTTGCGCAGGGACTCGAAGATCTCCGGCTTCTTGTCGATCCGCGCCTGCCAGATCGGGGTGCGCACCGTGCCCGGGCAGATCACATTGGCGCGGATGCCGAAGGGCCCGTACTCCACCGCCAGGGCCTTGGTGTAGCTGATCAGACCGGCCTTGGCCGCGCTGTAGGCCGGGTGGCCCAGCGCCAGCAGGGCGTTGACGCTGCTGATGTTGACGATGCTGCCGCGGGCCTGGGCCTTCATGCCGTCGATCACCGCGGCGATGACGTGGTAGGGGCCGTCCAGGTTCAGCTCGATGTCGGCATGCCAGCTGTCGATGGTGGTCGAGGCCAGGGTGCCGCGGTCGCCGCCGCCGGCGTTGTTGACCACGATGTCGACCGGGCCGGTCCTGGCAACGGCCGCCTCGATCGCCGCCCGGGTCTCCGCGGCGTCGCGCAGGTCGGCCGGCGCGGCAGCGGCCTTGATACCCGCCTCGGCCAGTGCCGCGACCCGCGCGTCCAGCGCCGCCGCATCGCGGTCGGACAGGATCAGCATCGCGCCGGCCTTGGCGAACTGGTCGACGATGGCGCCGCCGATGCCGCCCAGAGCGCCGGTGACGAGGACGGTCCGGTCGGCAAAGCGGGTCATCTCGAGGTCTTTCCGGCGGTGGCGGCGTGGGGTGGCGGCGCGATGGTATCGCACTGTTTGAAACTTACAAGACGGGTGTCATCCGCGTGCGCTGCAGCATGGGCCGTGGTGCGCCGCACAGGCAGGTGCTGCGAAAATTCCAGGCTCATCGCCGAATAATGAACAAGGCGATCGCGCAGCCACTTCCGAATTGCGTCCCAACGATGATTGTAAGAGAGTTACATCCAGGGACGGTTCCGGCGAAAAGCCGGTCGCGGCCGCCCCATGCCGGCCTCACCCCGGAGGGCGGTTCCCAAGTGCGATCGTGCGGCCGTGGCGCCGCCGAAACAGGAGGCTCTTCATGCAGCATGCGCTCCGGTCCGTGCTCCTCGGCGCGGGCGCGTCCATCCTGGCGGCCTTGGCCGTCGCCGCCCCGGCCCTGGCCGCCGAGGTGCGGGTGACCGTCGCCGAATACAGCTCGAAGACCGGTCCCTATTTCGAGGACGCCGCCAAGGCGTTCGAGGCCGCCAACCCCGGCACCGACATCAAGATCGAGGTCGTGCCCTGGGATGTGCTGCAGCAGAAGCTGACCACCGACATCTCCGGCAACGCCAATGCCGACCTCGCCATCATCGGCACCCGCTGGCTGGTCGATTTCGTGCAGCAGGGCGTGGTCACGCCGCTCGACAGCTATATGAACGATGCCTTCAAGGCGCGGTTCATCCCGACCTTCTTCGCGCCCGGCGTGCTGGACGGCAAGACCTACGGCCTTCCGATCGCGTCCTCCGCCCGCGCCATGTATTACAACAAGGAGCTGTTCGAGAAGGCCGGCATCGCCGCGCCGCCCGCGACCTGGGACGAGCTGGTCGCCGACGCGACGAAGATCAAGGCGCTGGGTCTCAAGGACACCTATGGCTTCGGCCTGCAGGGCAAGGAGATCGAGACCGACGTCTATTTCTACTATGCGATGTGGAGCTTCGGCGGCGACATCGTCGGCGCCGACGGCAAGAGCGGCGTCGACAGCCCGGCCGCGGTCAAGGCCGCGACCCTGTACAAGCAGATGATCGACGACGGGCTGACCGAGCCGGGCGTCACCGCCTACAACCGCGAGGACGTGCAGAACCTGTTCAAGCAGGGCCGCATCGGCATGATGTTCACCGCCCCGTTCCTGGCCAGCCAGATCAAGACCGAGGCGCCGAACCTTCAATACGGCGTCGCACCGGTGCCGAAGGGCACCACCTCGGCCACCTATGCCGTCACCGATTCGATCGTGATGTTCGACAATTCCAAGGTGAAGGACGAGGCGTGGAAGTTCCTCGACTTCCTGTTCCAGAACGACTGGCGCGAGAAGTTCACGGTCAATGAGGGCTTCCTGACCGAGAACCAGGCGGTGGCCAAACTGCCGTACTTCGCCGACGACCCGAACCTCAAGGTCTTCACCGCCATGCTGCCGAGCGCCAAGTTCGCGCCGACCATCGCCGGGTGGGAGGAGATCGCCGACGCCACCGGCCGGGCGATGCAGAAGATCTATCTCGGCGAGGCCAAGCCGGAGGAGGCGCTGAAGGCCGCCGCCGACCAGGCCAACGGCGTGCTGGGGGCGAAGTAGGCCCTTCTCGTTTTCCCTTTTCCTGTCATGCCCGCGCTTGACCCGGGCATCCAGAGACTGTCGACATTTTCTGGATTGCCGGGTCAAACCCGGCAATGACAGGAGAGGGACGGGCTCCAGGATTTAGAGGTATTCCGTCACCCATGACCGCCCCGCTGGCCACGCGGCTGCCCGGCCTGACGCCGATCCTGCTGATCCTGCCCAGCTTCGGGCTGGCGGCGTTCATCATCGCCTATCCGGTCTGGGACCTGCTGACCGTCGCCACGCATCAGGTCAACCGCTTCGGCCAGCTGCGCGACTTCACCGGGCTGATCAATCTCGGCAATGTCCTGGCCGACCCGCTGTTCCTCGGCACGCTGTGGCGGACCCTGGTGTGGACCGGGTCGGTGGTGTTCGGCACGGTGCTGGTGTCGGTGCCGGTGGCGCTGATCCTGAACCAGGACTTTTACGGCCGCGGCGCGGCGCGGGTGATCGTGATGCTGCCCTGGTCGGTGTCGCTGACCATGATGGCGATCGTCTGGCGCTGGGCGCTGAACGGCGAATCCGGCCTCTTGAACCTGACGCTGCAGGATCTCGGCCTGATCGACCAGAAGGTGGTGTGGCTGGCCTCGGCCGCCACCGCCTTCCCGGTGCAGATCCTGATCGGGATTCTCGTGTCCGTGCCGTTCACGGTGACGATCTTCCTCGGCGGGCTGTCGGCGATCCCGACCGACATCTACGAGGCCGCGTCGGCCGACGGCGCCTCGACCTGGCAGCAGTTCAGCACCCTGACCCTGCCGCTGATGCGCCCCTTCATCAACATGGCGGTGGTGCTGAACATCATCTACGTCTTCAACTCCTTCCCGATCATCTGGGTGCTGACCGGGGGCGGCCCGTCGGATTCGACCCAGATCCTGGTCACCTACCTCTACAAGCTGGCCTTCACGCTGGGGAAGATGGGCGAGGCGGCGTCGATCTCGCTGATCATGTTCGCCATCCTGCTGGTCTTCACCCTGATCTATCTGCGCATGGCGATGAGGGGCGAACGCGATGCTTAGGCGGAGCCTTCTCTGCTGGCTGGCGCTGTCGCCGCTGGTCGTCGTGGTGCTGTTCCCCTTCGCGGTGATGATCGCGACCGCGCTGAAGCCGGCGGCGGAGGTGCTGTCCGCCGACCCGTCCTGGCTGCCCAGCCGCATCGCCTGGGAGAATTTCGTCACGATGTGGCAGGCGACCGATTTCGGCACCGCCCTGCTGAACAGCCTCTACGCCGCCACCCTCTCGACCGTGCTGGCGCTGGCGGTCAGCATCCCCGCCGCCTATGCCATGTCGCGCTATCGTTTCCCGGGACAGGGGCTGTACCGCGACTTCCTGCTGGTCACCCAGATGCTGTCGCCGATCGTGCTGGTCATCGGGCTGTTCCGGCTGGTCGCCTGGCTCGGCCTCGTCGGGTCGGTCGATTCGCTGGTGCTGGTCTATGCCGGCTTCAACATCGCCTTCGCCGTCTGGATGCTGCAGAGCTATTTTGCCACCATCCCGCTGGATCTGGAGGAGGCGGCATGGCTGGAGGGCGCGTCGCGCTTCCGCACCGTGGTCCGGGTGTTCCTGCCGCTGGCGGCGCCGGCCGTGGTGGTGACCGCGATCTTCACCTTCATCAACGCCTGGAACGAATTCGCGGTCGCGCTCAGCCTGCTGCGGGCGCCGGAGACGCACACCCTGCCGATCAAGATTTTCTCGCTGGTCGCCGGCCGCTATACGATCGAATGGCACCATGTCATGGCCGCGACCTTCCTGGCGACGGTTCCCGTCGCCATCGTGTTCGCCTGGCTGCAGCGCTATCTGGTGCGGGGGCTCGCCCTCGGCGCCGTCAAGTAGGAACCATCATGAGCAAGCGTGAGCATTTCGGAACCACCGTCACCGGCGCCGGCGGGCAGAAGCTGCCCTTCTCCAAGGCGGTGCGGGCCGGGGATTTCGTCTACGTCTCGGGCCAGGTGCCGTTCGACGAGAACGGCGTGGTCGTGGCCGGCGGGATCGAGATCCAGACCCACCAGACCATGAAGAATGTCGAGGCGGCGCTGGCGCTGGCCGGCTGCACCCTGGCCGACGTGATCAAGGTCACGGCCTGGCTCGACGACACCCGCGACTTCGCCGCCTTCAACCGCACCTATGACAGCTATTTCACCGGCGACCGGCCGGCGCGGTCCTGCGTCCGCGCCGACATGATGATCGACTGCAAGGTCGAGATCGAAGCGATCGCCTTCAAACCATTGAGCTGACGCGCGGCGCGACGGGGACCGGCCGCTCGCCCTGCACCATGGTGCGGTACAGCAGCCGATCCTGGCCGTCATAGTCGTTGACGGCATAGTGCAGGGTGCAGCGGTTGTCCCAGATCGCCAGGTCGTGCGCGGTCCAGCGCAGCCGGCAGGTGAATTCCGGCCGGATGGCGTGGGCATAGAGGAAGTCGAGCAGCGGCTTGCTCTCCTCCACCGTCATGCCGTCGAAGCGCTGGGTGTAGATCGAATTGATGAACAGCGCCTTGCGCCCGGTGGCGGGATGGACGCGCACCACGGGATGGGGGATCTCGCGATCCGCCTCCGGCCGGTTGCGCTCGATGCCGATCGACTTCGAGACCGCGACATTGCCGGGAATGCCGCCGGTGCCGTAGGGCTTGCCGGAATGCATCGCGTCGAGCCCGTCGAGCAGCCGCTTCATGCCGTCCGACAGCGCGTCATAGGCGGCATGCATGTTGGCGAACAGCGTGTCGCCGCCATGGCTCGGCACGTGGCTGGCATAGAGCAGCGAGGCCATCGGCGGCTGGTCGAGGAAGCTGAAATCCGAATGCCAGGCATTGCCGAAGGTGCTGACCTTGCGCTCGTCCGCCGCCTTCTTCACCGCGACGACATCCGGGTGCTCGTCCATGTGCTTGATGTAGGGCGCCCGGCTGATCGGCCCGAAGCGCCGGCTCAGCGCCACCAGATCCTCCGGCGCCAGCTCCAGGCCATGCAGGTGGATCACCAGATAATCATCCAGGGCCTGGCGGATCGCGGCGAAGCTGTCGTCGTCGACCGGGCCGGCGAGATCGATGTCGGCGCCGAGCGACCCGGCCATCGGCCGGATCTCGACGCGTGCGCGGGGGGTGCTCATGGCCGCAGTATAGGCACCCGATTCGGTGAGTCGGAAGGGTCGGCAATATGAGAATGAACGGGCAGTCCGCTCTCTTTTTCTGTCATTGCCCGGCTTGACCGGGCAATCCAGGGGCCACCAAGAGCCGCTCTGGCCGCCCCTGGATGCCACGGTCAAGCCGTGGCATGACAAACAGAAACAGGCCGAAGTCGGGCCCGCCCTGACCTACGCCTGCTCTTCCGCCCGGATCGCATCCAGGCCTTCCCGATAGCCCGGATAGGTCAGCGTGACGCCGAGCTCGTCACGGATCCGGTCGACCGTCAGCCGTTTGCACTCGGCGTAGAATTCCCGGCCCAGGGGCGACAGGCCGGAGTCCTCGAACGGCACCAGCGGCGGCGGGTCGATGCCGAGCAGCTGGCAGGCGTATTCGATCGGGTCGTTCGGGCTGGACGGGTGGCCGTCGGCAACGTTGTAGACCGCCCCGGCGCGCGGCCGGCGCATCGAGGCCAACAGGACGCTGCCGATGTCGTCGACATGGATGCGGTTGAACACCTGGCCCGGCTTGTCGATCCGCCGGGCCCGACCGCGCCGCAGCTGGTCGAAGGCGCTGCGCCCGGGCCCGTAGATGCCGGCCAGGCGGAACACCTGCACCGGCACGCCGGTGTCCTGGAACGCCGCGAACCAGGCGCGTTCGGCCTCCAGCCGCTTCCAGCCGCGCGGTGAGCCGGGGGCGGGGGCGGCGGTCTCGTCGATCCAGGCGCCGTCGCGGTCGCCGTAGACGGCGGGGGTCGAGAGGTAGCCGACCCAGCGCAGCTCCGGCAGCGCCTTCAGCGTCTCCGCCAGCGCCGGCACCGCCGGGTCGCCCGATTCCTCCGGCGAGATCGACTGCACCAGATGGGTGGTCCCGGCCAGCACGGCGGGATCGAGCGGCTGGCCGGGGCCGAAGGCGTGGGCATCGAAGCCTTCGGCCCGCAGCTGTGCCAGCCGGTCGGAGTCGCGGGTGGTGCCGGCGACCTGCCAGCCCAGGTCGCGCAGGCGCCGTGCCAGCCGCGTCATGCTGTAGCCGAGGCCGAAGACGAACAGTCTTCCGGGTCGCAGTTCGTCCATGGGGTGTCGCGTCGCCTGTTGCATCCGAGGGGACCGCTATAGCAATGTGCCGGCCAGGACGTCGACGGTGCGTCCTGCGACGCCCCCGGGATGCTTGATGCAACGGGGTTTCTTCGGACGGATAGATCCAAGCGATATCCGCGCGTGCCGCCCACCGTCCGCTGCCGGGATTCGTCCCGGCCGTGCCGGCATGGCGTGGGGCCAGGAGGCATGATGGCGGGCAAGCTGGGTGTGATGATCTGCGGCCATGGCAGCCGGGATCAGGGGGCCGTGGACGAATTCGCCGCCGTCTCGCTGCAGCTGCGCCGCCGCCTGCCGCAATACGAGGTCGATTACGGCTATCTCGAATTCGCCCGGCCGATCATCCGCGACGGGCTGGACCGGCTGCAGGCCAAGGGCGTGACCGAGGTGCTGGCGATCCCGGGCATGCTGTTCGCCGCCGGCCACGCCAAGAACGACATTCCCTCGGTGCTCAACACCTACCAGGCCCAGAACCCCGGCCTGACCATCCGCTACGGGCGCGAACTCGGCATCGACGTGAAGATGCTGCGCGCCGCCGGCGAGCGGGTGCAGGAGGCGGTGGAGATCGCCGATGCAAGGCGTGACGACGGGCCGGTGCCGCTGCACCAGACCATGCTGGTGGTGGTCGGCCGCGGCGCCTCGGACCCCGACGCCAATTCGAATGTCGCCAAGGTCATGCGGATGATCTGGGAGGGTCTGGGCTTCGGCTGGGGCGAGACCGCCTATTCCGGCGTGACCTTCCCGCTGGTCGAGCCGGCGCTGGAGCATGCGGCCAAGCTGGGCTATCGCCGCATCGTCGTGTTCCCGTATTTCCTGTTCACCGGCATCCTGGTCGACCGGATCTACGACGCCACCGACACGGTGGCCGCGCGCCATCCCGGGATCGAATTCGTCAAGGCGCGCTACCTCAACGACCATCCGCTGGTGCTGGCGACGCTGGAGGAGCGCATCGGCGAGATCCTGGACGGCACCGGCAACATGAACTGCCAGATGTGCAAGTACCGGATGCAGGTGCTGGGCTTCGAGGCCGAGGTCGGCCTGCCGCAGGAAAGCCACCACCACCATGTCGAGGGCATCGCCGGCGGCCCGGCGCATGAGCATGGCCATGACCACGGGCACGACCATCACCACCACGGCGATCACGGCCATCCTCACGATCACGCGCACGGCCATGATCACGATCACGGGCATCGCCACGATCATGGGCACAGCCATGACCACGGGCACAGCCATGGGCACGATCACGGCCACCACCACCATCCCTATCCCCATGCCGACCACCCGCTGGGGCCGAAGAGCCTGAAGAAGGCCGGGTGAGGGCAGGGATGGCGCGGTCTTCCTACACCCCCGGCGACGAACCGCTGCCCCTGCTCGACGAGATCGAGAAGCGGCGCGGCCTCGCTTTGTCGTCCGGGGAAGACATGGCGGGCCCGTCCCGTCGCTATGACTATCTCCGCGATCCCGACGCGATCTACCGCCAGTCCTTCGCCACCATCCGGGCCGAGGCGCGGCTGGAGCGGTTCCCGCCCGATCTCGCCGAGATCGCCATCCGCGTGGCCCATGCCTGCGGCATGGTCGAGGTGGTCGACGACCTGGTCTTCGACCCCGAGGTCGCGGCGCGCGGCCGGGCCGCTTTTGCGGCCGGTGCGCCGGTGCTGGCGGATTGCCGCATGGTCGAGGCCGGCATCATCCGCGCCCGGCTGCCGGCCGGAAACGACGTGGTCTCGCTGATCGGCGATCCGTCGCTGCCCGACCTGGCGCGCCGCCTCGGCACCACCCGCTCCGCGGCGATGGTCGAGCTGTGGCGCGACCGGCTGGACGGCGCGGTGGTGGCGATCGGCAACGCGCCGACCGCCCTGTTCCGGCTGCTGGAACTGCTGGCCGACGGCGCGCCGAAGCCGGCGGCGATCCTGGGCTTCCCGGTCGGCTTCGTCGGCGCCGCCGAATCCAAGGCGGCGCTGGCCGGCAGCGGCCTCGGCGTGCCGTTCCTGACCCTGCCCGGGCGGCGCGGCGGCAGCGCCATGGCCTCGGCCGCGGTCAACGCCCTGGCGCGGGACGGGATCTGATGGTCGCGCCCTGGCTCTCGGTCATCGGCATCGGCGAGGATGGGCTCGACGGCCTGGCGCCGACCGCCCGCGCCCTTTACGACAGCGCCGAGATCGTGGTCGGCGGCAAGCGGCACCTGGAGATGGTGCCGGAGGATGGCCGCCAGCGTATCCCCTGGCCGCCGCAGCTGCTGGCCCTGGTGCCGGAGATCGAGGCGCTGCGCGGCCGCCGGGTGTGCGTGCTGGCCAGCGGCGACCCGATGTGCTTCGGCGTCGGCGTCACCCTGTCGCGCCGCATCCCGATCGCCGAGATGGTGGTGGTGCCGGCGCCCTCCGCCTTCAGCCTGGCCTGCGCCCGGCTGGGCTGGCCGCTGGTCGAGGTGCGCATGGTGACGCTGCACGGCCGGCCGCTGGAGCTGGCGGTGCCGCATCTGCAGCCCGGCGCCAGGCTGCTGGTGCTCAGCGCCGACCTCACCACGCCGGGCCGGCTGGCCGCGCTGCTGCGCGACACCGGCTGGGGCCGCAGCGGTTTCACCGTGCTGGAGCGGATGGGCGGGGAGGGCGAGCGGATCACCCGTGCCACGGCGGACGGGTGGGGCGACCAGGAGGTCGACGACCTCAACACCATCGCGGTCGACTGCGTCGCCGGGCCGGGGACGCGTGTCTTCCCGACCGTGCCGGGGCTGCCGGACGACGCCTTCGCCCATGACGGCCAACTGACCAAGCGCGAGATGCGGGCGATGACCCTGGCCGCGTTGGCGCCGTCGCCCGGGCAGATGCTGTGGGATGTCGGCGCCGGCTGCGGCTCGATCGCCATCGAATGGATGCGCTGCGATCCGCGCAGCCGGGCCGTGGCGATCGAGCGCGACGACAGCCGCATCGCCCTGATCGCCCAGAACGCGGCGGCGCTGGGCACCCCGTTCCTGAAGGTGCTGCGCGGCGAGGCGCCGGCCGCGCTGGCAGGCGACCTGCCGCGGCCCGACGCCGTGTTCATCGGCGGCGGCATCACCGGGGAAGGCGTGGTCGAGGCCTGCTGGGCGGCGCTGCCGCCGGGCGGCCGGCTGGTGGCCAATGTGGTGACGGCGGAGGGTGAGGCCGCGGTGGTCGGCCACCACGCCCGCCTCGGCGGCAGCCTGACTCGCATCGCCGTGTCGCGCGCCGAGCCGATCGGCGGCTATCACGGCTGGCGCCCGCTGATGCCGGTGACGCAATGGGCGGCGGTGAAGCCGTGGGGGGCGGCATGACCGGCACCCTCTACGGCCTCGGCGTCGGGCCGGGCGATCCGGAGCTGGTCACGCTGAAGGCGCTGCGGCTGCTGCGCGCGGCGCCGGTTGTGGCCTACCCGGCGCCGGATGTCGGCGACAGCTTCGCCCGGGCGATCGTGGCGCCGCATCTGCCGGGCGGGCAGGTGGAGATCGCCATCCGCGTGCCGATGCGGGTCGATCCCGCTCCGGCCCAGGCGGTCTACGATGCCGCGGCGGTGGAGATCGGCGGCCATCTCGAGGCCGGGCGCGACGTGGCGGTGCTGTGCGAGGGCGACCCGTTCTTCTACGGCTCGTTCATGTATCTGTTCGGCCGGCTGGCGGAGCGCCACCGGATCGAGGTGGTGCCCGGCGTCTCCTCGCTCACCGCCTGCGCCGCCGCCATCGGGCTGCCGCTGGCCGCCCGCAACGACGTGCTGACGGTTCTGCCGGCGCCGTTGCCGGCGGAGGAACTGCGGCCACGGCTGCAGGCCGCCGAGGCGGTGGCGATCATGAAGCTCAGGCGTCACTTCAAAAAGATATCGCAATTGCTTGAAGAAACTGGATTGTATCGCGATGCCCACTATGTCGAGCGGGCGACGCTCGGGCATCAGCGGGTGCTGCCATTGGCCGAGGTCGACCCCGACACCGTGCCGTATTTCTCGATGATCCTGGCGCATCGGCGCGGGGCGGCGTGGCGATGACGGCGCTGATCACCCTGACCGCGGGCGGACTCGAAATCGCTCGACGTCTCAAGCCGTTGTTGCCCGATGCTGCGATCCACGCGC
Source organism: Inquilinus sp. 2KB_23 (assembly GCF_052115705.1). Lineage (NCBI taxonomy): Bacteria > Pseudomonadati > Pseudomonadota > Alphaproteobacteria > Rhodospirillales > Rhodospirillaceae > Inquilinus > Inquilinus sp. 2KB_23. The sequence goes on from NZ_JBFRHF010000009.1 coordinate 188,616, forward strand.
CGTCCTGCCGCGTCACCGGCGCGGATGTCGCCTTCGACAAGCTGGCCGACCACCTGCGGACGCTGTTCCAGGCGGGGGAGCCGATCATCGGCCTCTGCGCCGCGGGGGCGCTGATCCGCATCCTGGCGCCGCTGCTGTCCGACAAGCGCACCGAGCCGCCGGTGCTGGCGGTGGCGGAGGATGGCAGCGCCGTGGTGCCGCTGCTGGGCGGGCATCACGGCGCCAACGACCTGGCGCGGCAGGTGGCACAGGCGCTGGGTATCTCGCCAGCGATCACCACCGCCGGCGATCTGCGTTTCGGCGTGGCGCTGGACGATCCGCCGGCCGGCTGGCGCCTGTCGGAAACCAGCGATTACAAGAGTTTCGTGGCCGATCTTCTGGCCGGCGAGACCGTGCGGATCGAGGATGGCCTGACCTGGCTGGCCGGGGCCGGCCTTCCACTCAACCCGACGGCGCGCAAGGGGATCGTCGCCGACATCCGGGCCCTCCCGGCCGATCCCGACCGGCTGGTGTTCCACCCGGCGGTGCTGGCGGTCGGCGTCGGCTGCGAGCGTGGCGCCGAGGCGGCGGAAATCGAGGCGCTGATCCGCGACACCCTGGCCGAGGCCGGGCTGGCGCTGGGAGCCGTCGCGGCGCTGGTCTCGGTCGACCTCAAGGCCGACGAGGCCGGGCTGCAGGCGGCGGCGCAGGCGCTGGGCCTGCCGTTGCGCGTGTTCGACCCGGCGACGCTGGAGGCCGAGACGCCACGCCTCGCCAACCCATCCGAGGTGGTGTTCCGCGAGATCGGCTGCCATGGCGTGGCCGAGGCGGCGGCGCTGGCCGCGGCCGGCCCTGGCGGCCGCCTCATCGTCGAGAAACACAAGTCACGCCGCGCCACCTGCGCCGTGGCCGAAGCACCTGATATTCTCGACCCGGATCGCATCGGCCGCCGCCGCGGCACGCTGGCGCTGATCGGCATGGGTCCGGGTCGGGCGGATTGGCGGGCGCCGGAGGCCGACCGGCTGATCGCCCGGGCCACCGACCTCGTCGGCTACAGCCTCTATATCGACCTGCTCGGTCCGGCCGCGGCCGGCAAGGCCCGGCACGACTACAAGCTGGGCGAGGAGGAACTGCGGGTGCGCGCGGCGCTCGACCTGGCGGCGGAGGGGCGGGATGTCGCCCTGATCTGCTCCGGCGATGCCGGCATCTACGCCATGGGCAGCCTGCTGTGGGAGCTGGTCGAACGCGGCGGCCGGCCGGACTGGCGCCGGGTCGAGATCACCACCGTGCCCGGCATCTCGGCGATGCAGGCGGCGGCGGCCCGGATCGGCGCGCCGCTGGGTCATGATTTCTGCACCATCTCGCTGTCCGACCTGATGACGCCCTGGCCGGCGATCGAGAAGCGGATCGCGGCGGCGGGGCAGGGCGATTTCGTCGTCGCCTTCTACAACCCGGTGTCGCAGCGCCGGCGCAGCCAGCTGGCCCGTGCCCGCGAGATCCTGCTGGCGCACCGACCGGCAGCGACACCGGTGGTGCTGGGCCGCAATCTCGGCCGCGAGGGCGAGACCCTGACCGTCACCACGCTGGGCGAGCTGACCGTCGACATGGTCGACATGCTGACCCTGGTGCTGGTCGGGTCCTCGGAGAGCCGGGCGCTGCTGCTCGGCGACGGCACCCCGCGCGTCTACACGCCGCGCGGCTATGGCGACAAGCCGGAGGCGCAGCGGGCATGACCGTGCATTTCATCGGCGCCGGCCCCGGCGCGCCCGATCTGCTGACCCTGCGCGGCCGCGACCTGATCGCCCGCTGCCCGGTCTGCCTCTATGCCGGGTCGCTGGTGCCGGAGGCGGTGGTGGCGCATGCGCCGGCGGAGGCACGGGTGGTCGACACCGCGCCGCTGCATCTCGACCAGATCATCGCCGAGATCGAGGCGGCCCATACCGCGGGCCAGGACGTCGCCCGGGTGCATTCCGGCGACCCGTCGCTGTATGGCGCCATAGCGGAGCAGATCCGGCGGCTGAAGGCGCTGGACATCCCCTACACCATCACCCCGGGCGTACCGGCCTTCGCCGCCGCCGCCGCGGCGCTGGGCACCGAGCTGACTCTGCCCGATGTCAGCCAGACCGTGATCCTGACCCGGACCACGATGAAGGCCTCGGCCATGCCGCTGGGCGAGGAGCTGGAGACGCTCGGCCAGTCCGGCGCGACGCTGGCGATCCATCTGTCGATCCGCAACATCCCGGCGATCCGCCGGGCGCTGGAGCCGCGCTACGGCGCCGATTGCCCGGTGGCGGTGATCTATCGCGCCACCTGGCCGGACCAGCAGATCATCCGCGGCACCCTGGCCGATATCGGCGCCAAGGTGCGCGCGGCCAAGATCACCCGCACCGCGCTGATCCTGGTCGGCCGGGTGCTGGGCGACACCGAGTTCACCGACAGCGCCCTGTACGACCCGGCGCATGTCCACGTGCTGCGCCCGAAGCGCGCCAAGAAGACCGTTTCCGTATCCTGACCGAAGGGGGATTTCCGATGCGATTCACCAAGACCGCCGCACTCGCCGTTCTCGCCACGCTGCTGCCGGTGGCGGCCTATGCTCATCCCGGCCATGACGTCTCCGGCTTCACCGCCGGCTTCGAGCATCCGCTGTCCGGCCTCGACCACATCCTGGCCATGGTCGCCGTGGGCATCTGGGCCGGCCAGGTCGGCGGCCGCTATGTCTGGCAGGCGCCGCTGGCCTTCCTGGCGCTGATGGCGCTGGGCGGTCTTGCCGGCATCGAAGGGCTGGGCCTGCCGATGGTGGAGATCGGCATCGCCGGGTCGATCGTGGTGTTCGGCGCGATGATCGCTCTGGCGGTGCGGCCGGTGGCCTGGATCGGCATGGCGGTGACCGGCGTGTTCGCCGTGTTCCACGGCTATGCCCATGGCGCCGAGATGCACCCGGACGCTTCGGCCCTGACCTATGGCGTCGGCTTCATGGTGGCGACGGCGATCCTGCACGGCGCCGGCATCGGCGTGGCGCTGGGCCTGAAGCGGATTAACCTGACCGCCGTCGAGCGGGCGCTGGGCGCGGCGATCGCCGTGGCCGGCGTCGTCATCGCAGCCGGTTAAGCGCCTGCCAGCCAGTCCAGCGCCCCGGCGATGTCGGCCACTATCGGGATGGGGGCTGATGCCGCCGGCAGCGCCGGGCGTCGGATCATGACCACCGGGATCGCCGCCTCGCGCGCCGCCGTCAGCTTCGCCGCGGTGGCGTCGCCGCCGGCATTCTTGGCGACCACGGCGCGGATGCCGTGGCGCGCGATCAGGGTGCGCTCGCCATCCAGCGTGAACGGGCCGCGCTCGCTCAGCAGCAGGCAATCCGCCGGCAGATCCTGCGGCGCCGGCGGCTCGATCGAGCGCAGCACGAAGCGCAACCCAGCACAGCGTTGGAACGGCGCCACCTCCTGCCGGCCCAGGGTCAGCAGCACGGCAGCGCCGGCCGGCAGCGCCGAGGCCAGCCAGTCGGCGGCCTCGGCCGCATCCGCCACGTCGATCCAGCGGTCGCCCGCCACCGCAACCCAGGCCGGCCGCTCGATGCGCAGCAAGGGCAGGCCGAGCCGGGCACAGGCGGCGACGGCATGGGCCGACATGGTGGCAGCGAAGGGATGGGTGGCGTCGATCACCCGGTCGATGCGTTCGGCCTGCAGATACGCCGCCAGCCCGTCGACCCCGCCGAAGCCGCCGGTGCGCACCGCGCCGGGCAGCGCGGCCGGTGCCCGGGTGCGACCGGCCAGCGAGGTGGTGACGTCCCAGCCGCCCGCCTCGGCCAGCGCACGGGCCAGCGCCGCCGCCTCGGTGGTGCCCCCGAGGATCAGCAGGCGCCTACCAGCCATCGGCCGCCCCCACCAGCCCGCCCTGGCGGTCGAACACCAGGATCTCGACGGCGACGCCGCTGCCTTCGACCACGGCCTGCGCCGTCGCCTGCGCCCGGCGTGCCACCAGATCGGCCAGGGGGATGCCGGCCGCGCCCGCCAAATCGAGCACCTGCTTCGCCGTGTTGGCGTTCCGCGCCTGGTCGACCAGTTCGGCCGGGGCGCCGGCCTCGGCCAGCCGGTCGCCCAGCCAGTCGAAATCGACCTCGCTGCGGCCGGAATGCAGATCCAGGAAGCCCTGCGCCAGCTTGGTCAGCTTGCCGAAGCCGCCACCGATGGTCAGGCGCGGGATCGGGTGCGCCCTGAGGTACTTCAGCAGCCCGCCGGCGAAGTCGCCCATGTCGAGCAGCGCGTTCTCGGACAACCCATAGCGCGCGACCACCGCGGCTTCCGAGGTCGACCCGGTGCAGCCGGCGACATGGCCCAGGCCGAGGGCCCGGGCGACATCGATGCCGCGATGGATCGAATGGATCCAGGCGGCGCAGGAGAACGGCACGACCACGCCGGTGGTGCCCAGCACCGACAGCCCGCCGAGGATGCCGAGCCGCGGGTTCCAGGTCTTCTGCGCCAGCTTGTCGCCGTCCGGGATCGAGATCTCGATCACCACATCGCCGGCGTCGCCATGTTCGGCGGCGATCCGCGCCACCACCTCCGACATCATCCGGCGCGGCACCGGGTTGATCGCCGGCTCGCCGGGCGGGATCGGCAGGCCGGGCAGGGTGACGGTGCCGACCCCGGGGCCGGCCTTGAAGCGGACGCCCGATCCGGCCTCGCCGCGCCGCACTTCGGAGACGACGAGAGCACCATGGGTCACATCCGGATCGTCGCCGGCATCCTTGATGATGCCGGCCCGCGCCCAGCCGGGGCCGAGCCCTTCCAGCGCCAGGGCGAAGGCGGGCGTCTCCCCGCGCGGCAGGGCGATCGTCACCGGATCCGGGAAGCGTCCAGTCAGCAGCGCGGTATAGGCGGCGGCGGTCGCGGCGGTGGCGCAGGCCCCGGTGGTCCAGCCGCGCCGCAACGGCGCTCCCTCGGAAGTCTGGGCAGGTTTGCGGGCCATGATGGATTTCGATACAGCATGCGTCGCACGCTGCATAGCGATGCCGGGGCGCGCGTTCTAAGGTGACGGCGATGGTTGATCTTCCCTTGTCCTTCCCGGCCTTCGAACCCGGCTGGGTCTGGCTGGTCGGCGCCGGGCCCGGCGATCCCGGCCTGCTGACGCTGCACGCGCTGCACGCGCTGCAGTCCGCCGATGTCGTGGTCTATGACGCGCTGGTGTCCGACGCGGTCATCGCCCTCGCCCCGCCGGGCGCCGTGCTGGAATTCGCCGGCAAGCGCGGCGGCAAGCCGTCGCCGAAACAGCCCGACATCACCGCCCGGCTGATCCAGCTGGCCCAGGCCGGCCAGCGCGTGCTGCGGCTGAAGGGCGGCGACCCCTTCGTGTTCGGGCGGGGTGGGGAGGAGGGGCTGGCGCTGGTCGAGGCCGGCATCCCGTTCCGCATCGTGCCGGGCATCACCGCCGGGATCGGCGGCCCGGCCTATGCCGGTATCCCGGTGACCCATCGCGACACCAACCATGCCGTGACCTTCCTGACCGGCCACGACGCCACCGGCGACGTCACCGGCGGCATCGACTGGGCGGCGATCGCCCGCGGCTCGCCGGTCATCGTGGTCTATATGGCGATCAAGCATATCGGCCGGATCGCGGCGCATCTGGTCGAGGGCGGCCGCGCGCCGACCGAGCCGGTGGCGGTGATCAGCCGGGCGACGACGCCGGAGCAGCGGGTGCTGGAATCGACGCTGGCCACGGTGGCCGCGGATGTCGAGGCCCAGGGGCTGCAGGCCCCGGCCGTGGTGGTGGTCGGCGAGGTGGTGCGGCTGCGCCAGGCGCTGGACTGGCACGGTGCCCTGGCCGGCAAGGTCCTGACCAAGGACCCGCTCGGCACCCGCGCGAAGGGCGAGGCGGTCTGAGCCATGCCGGCCCTGATGATCGCGGCGCCGTCCTCCGGCAGCGGCAAGACGGTGGTGACGCTGGGGCTGCTGCGCCATCTGCGCGACCGCGGCGTGGCGGTGGCCTCGGCCAAATCCGGGCCGGACTACATCGACCCCGCCTTTCACGCCGCGGCCAGCGGCCGGCCCTGCGTCAACCTGGATGGCTGGGCGATGCGGCCGCAGACGCTGGACGCGCTGGCGGAGCGCCAGGCGGAGAATGCGGATCTCCTGATCGTCGAGGCGGCGATGGGGCTGTTCGACGGCGCCCCCGGGCCGGGCGCGTCCGGTGACGGCTCGGCCGCCGATCTCGCCGCCCGCTTCGGCTGGCCGGTGGTCCTGGTGCTGGACGCGGGCGGGCAGGGCTTCTCGGCGGCGGCGGTGCTGGCCGGGTTCAAGGCCTTCCGCGACGACGTCCGGATCGACGGGGTGATCTTCAACCGGGTCGGCAGCCCGCGGCACGCGGCGATCCTGCGCCGCGCCGCCGGTCATGCCGGCCTGCCGGTGCTCGGCTTGGTGCCGCGCCTGCCGGCCCTGGCGCTGCCCTCGCGCCATCTCGGCCTGGTCCAGGCGGGGGAGCATGCGGCGCTGGAGGCGTTCCTGGCCGCGGCCGGGGCGGCGATCGGGGCGGCCGTGGATGTGGAAGCTGTAAGGCAACTCGCTCTTTTGAGTCCCCCCTCCCCCCGCGGGAGGGGGGACTCAGAAAGCTTCATTCCACCCCTCGGCCAGCGCATCGCCGTCGCCGCGGACACGGCCTTCGCCTTCACCTATCCGCATCTGCTGGCGGCGTGGCGCGAGGCGGGGGCGGAGATCCTGCATTTCTCGCCGCTGGCCGACGAGGCGCCGGATCCGATGGCCGATGCCGTCTACCTGCCGGGTGGCTATCCCGAACTCCATACCGGCCGGTTGGCCGGGAATCGCCGGTTCCTCGACGGGCTGCGCGCCGCGGCGGCCCGGGGCAGGGCGGTCTATGGCGAGTGCGGCGGCTACATGGTGCTCGGCACCGGCCTGACCGACGCGGAAGGGCAGCGCCACGCCATGGCCGGGCTGCTGCCGGTCGAGACCTCCTTCGCCGAACGGCGGCTGCATCTGGGCTATCGCCGGGCGGTGCTGGCCGCAGCGACCCCGCTGGGGCCTGCCGGCACGGCGTGGCGCGGGCATGAGTTCCACTATGCCTCGATCCGCGCCGAAGGGCCGGGCGAGCCGTTGTTCGAGGCCTGGGACGCCGAGGATGCGCCGCTGGGCTTCCTCGGCCGGCGCGCCGGATCGGTCTTCGGCTCCTTCTTCCACCTGATCGACCAGGCATGAGTATGGTTCCGCATGGCGGCGACCTCGCCGCGGCCGAAGCGCGCTGGGGTGTCCCGGCCCGGGGCTGGCTCGACCTCTCCACCGGCATCAATCCGGTGCCCTATCCGATCCCGGCGATCGACCCCGCCGCCTGGCACCGGCTGCCGCAGCACGACCGGCTGCGGCAGCTGCTGGCGGCGGCGCGGGACGCCTATGGCGCCCCAGATACCGCGCCGGTGGTCGCCGCGCCGGGGACCCAGATCCTGATCCAGCTGCTGCCGCGGCTGCGGCCCGGCGCACGCGTCGCCATCCTGGGCCCGACCTATGGCGAACATGCCGCCTGCTGGGCGGCGGAAGGGGCTGATGTGACCGCGGTCGACAGTTTGGACGCGGCTGCCGCGGCCGATGTCGTGGTCCTGGTCAACCCGAACAACCCCGACGGCCGCATCGTCCCGTCCGACCGACTGCTGGCTCTTGCAGATGGTCTGGCGGCGCGTGGCGGCCTGCTGGTGGTCGACGAGGCCTTCGCCGAGGTCGCCCCCCAGGCCAGCGTGGCGGCGGAGGCCGGGCGGCCCGGGCTATTGATTCTCCGATCGTTCGGTAAATTCTTCGGCCTGGCCGGCGCGCGGCTCGGCTTCGCCTTGGGGGCTGTGGCGGAGATCGACCGGCTGGCCCGCCTGCTCGGCCCCTGGGCCGTGCCCGGCCCGGCGATCGAGATCGGCATCGCCGCCCTGTCGGACCGGGCCTGGCAAGGCGCGGCGAGGGCGAGATTGTCGGCCGACGCCGCGAAGCTCACGGCGACACTCGAAGCCCGTGGCCTGCGGGACCGTGGCGGCACCGACCTGTTCCGGCTGGCTGGGCATCCGGACGCGGCCGGGGTGTGGAACCGCCTCGGCCGGGCCGGCATCCTGGTCCGGCCCTTCCCGGACCGGCCGACCCTGCTGCGCTTCGGCCTGCCTGCCGATGCCGCCGGCTTCGAACGGCTGGCCGCCGCGCTGGGTTAAAGCCCCCGGAGCCGGGCCATGACGTAGCCGTCGACATACTCGCCGTCGCGATAGGCGTAGGCGCGCTCGCGGCCCTCGATCTCGAAGCCGAACTTCTTGTAGATCGCGATCGCCGGTTCGTTGTCGGTCCACACCCCCAGCTCCAGCCGCTTCAGGTCCAGCCAGTTGTCGGCGCTGTCGATCAGCGCCGCCATCAGGGCCGAGCCGATGCCGCGGCCGTGGAAATCGTCATGCACGCCCATGATGATGTAGCCGGCATGGGCGCGCCGGCCCTTGCCCGGCTGCAACTGGGCCCGGCCGACCGCGCGGCCCTCGACCACCGCGACGATCTGGACCTCGTCCGGCGGGATCGCTTCGAGCTGCTTGCGGATGGCGTCGGGCGACCGGAAGGGGGTCTGCAGCGTGCCCCAGCGGTAGCGGGGCTGGGCCTGCATCTCGACGATGTCGGGCCAGTCCTCGGGACGCATCGCCCGCAGGGTGAAGCCGGGATCGGTCATGCGGTCGGGTCCTTCGGTGTCGCCGGATCGGGGCGATCATAGCGCGGCAGATCCCGCTTTCGAACCCCGGGCGGGAATCTGTTTTAAACTTAAAGCATTTCATGATTAGATCATTGCAATCGCTTCCGCCGGACGGGGGCACATGAAAGACTGACGGCGCGATCGGCGGCCACCGTCGGCGCGGCAAGAAACGGGGGAGAGCATCATGGCGAGACGCGTTCCGGCCTTGTTGGCGGCTGCGATACTGGCGGTGGCGTTGCCGCTGGGCGCCCAGGCGGAAGAGGGCAAGCTCAAGATCGGCTTCATGGCCACGCTCTCCGGCCCACCCGCCGCGCTGGGCCAGCACATGCGCGACGGCTTCCAGCTCGGGGTCAAGGAGCTGGGCGGAAAGCTCGGCGGCATTCCGACCGAGGTGGTGGTCGAGGATGACGAGCTGAAGCCCGACGTCGCGGTCAACAAGGTGCGCAAGCTGCTGGAGAGCGACCAGGTCGACATCGTCGTCGGCGTCGTCTTCTCCAACGTCATGATGGCGATCGCCAAGCCGGTGACCGACGCCGAGAAGATCCTGATCAGCCCCAACGCCGGGCCGTCGCCGTTGGCCGGCAAGGGCTGCAACCCGTATTTCTTCTCGGTCTCCTACCAGAACGACCAGAACCACGAGGTCATGGGCAAGTATGCCCAGGACAAGGGCTGGACCAAGGTCGCGCTGATCGCCCCGAACTACCAGGCCGGCAAGGACGCGCTGGCCGGCTTCAAGCGCTTCTACAAGGGCGATGTGGCCGAGGAGATCTACACCCAGGTCAACCAGCAGGATTTCTCGGCCGAGCTGGCGAAGATCGCGGCGGCCGAGCCGCAGGCGGTGTATGTGTTCATGCCCGGCGGGTCCGGCGTCAACCTGGTGCGCCAGTACCGCCAGGCCGGCCTGGCCGACCGCATCCCGTTCCTGTCCGCCTTCACCGTCGACGAGACCACGCTGCCGGCGACCAAGGACGCGGCGCTGGGCCTGTTCGCCGGGGCGCAATGGGCGCCGAACCTGGACAACCCCGCCAACAAGGCCTTCGTCGCCGCCTTCGAGACCGAATACGGCTACGAGCCGGCGCTGTACGCCGCCAACGGCTATGACGCGGCCAAGCTGATCGACGCGGCCATCCGCCAGGCCGGCGGCAAGGCCGATGCCGAGACGCTGAAGACCGCGATCCGGGCCGCCAAATGGGCCAGCGTCCGCGGCGACTTCGCCTGGAACAAGAACAACTTCCCGGTCCAGGACTTCTATTTGACCGAGGTGGTGAAGCGCGACGACGGCAAGATCGTCACCAGCCGGGTCTCGACCGTGTTCCCGCATTACGGCGACGCCTACGCCGACCAGTGCGCGATGAACTGAGGCCGGCCGGCGTGCTGTCTCCGGTCCTGCTTGTTCCCCCGCCGTCATTGCGAGGAGGCGCAGCCGACGAAGCAATCCATGGCGCCGGTGCGGGCTGCCCGATGGATTGCTTCGCTGCGCTCGCAATGACGGTATCGGAAGGCGGAAGGGCTCTGCCATGAGCACCACCCTCCTGGTCGTCCAGACCCTGAACGGGCTGCAGCTCGGTGTGCTCTTGTTCCTGATCGCGGCCGGGCTGACGCTGGTCTTCGGGGTGATGGACTTCATCAACCTGGCGCATGGCGTGCAGTACATGCTCGGCGCCTATTTCGCCGTCGCCTTCTACGGCCTGACCGGGCATTTCCTGGCGGCGCTGCTGCTGTCGCTGGCGGCGGCGCTGGCGCTGGGCCTGCTGCTGGAGGTGCTGGTGTTCCGGCACCTCTACGGCCGCAGCCATCTCGACCAGGTGCTGGCGACCTTCGGCCTGATCCTGTTCTTCAACGAGGCGGTGCGGGCGCTGTGGGGATCCTCACCGCTGAGCATCCCGATGCCGGAGGCGCTGTCCGGGTCGATCGCGCTGATGCCGGGCCTGCTGTACCCGGTCTACCGCCTCGCGGTGCTGGCGGCCGGCCTCGGCGTCGCCGCGCTGCTGTGGGTGCTGATCACCCGGACCCGGATCGGCATGCGGGTGCGGGCCGGGGCCAGCAACGCCGACATGGTCTCGGCGCTGGGGGTGAACGTCCGCCGGCTGTTCATGGTGGTGTTCGGCGTCGGCACCATGCTGGCGGGCTTCGCCGGCGCCCTGGCCGGGCCGATCTTCGCGGTCGAGCCCAGCATGGGCGACAACTTCCTGATTCTGGCCTTCGTGGTCATCGTCATCGGCGGCATCGGGTCGATCAAGGGCGCCTTCATGGCGTCGCTGCTGGTCGGGCTGGTCGACACGCTGGGCCGGTCCTTCGCCAGCGACATCTTCAAGCTGGTGCTGGCGCCGGCCTCGGCAAACCAGGTCGGGCCGGCCCTGGCCTCGATGCTGATCTACCTGCTGATGGCGGCGATCCTGTTCTTCCGCCCCGCCGGACTGTTCCCCGCCCATGGCCAGTGATGTGATGGTCACGACGGAGGCCCCCGCATCCCCGTCGGCGCTGCGCTCGGCGTGGCCGGCGCTGCTGATCTTCGCCGTGCTGGCGCTGGTGCCGGTGGTGGCGCCGCTGCTCGGCGCCGGCAGCTACGCCCTGACCATCGTCAGCCGGATCATGATCTTCGCTATCGCCGCGGTCAGCCTTGACCTGATCCTCGGCTATGGCGGGCTGGTGTCCTTCGGCCACGCCGCCTTCATCGGCCTCGGCGCCTATGCCGTCGGCATCCTGGCCGATGCCGGGGTGGGCGAGGGGCTGGTGCTGCTGCCGGCGGCGATGCTGGCGGCGGCGGTGTTCGCCCTGCTGACCGGCGCCATCTCGCTGAAGACCCGCGGCGTGCACTTCATCATGATCACCCTGGCCTTCGGCCAGATGGCCTATTTCACCATGACCAGCCTGTCCGCCTATGGCGGCGACGACGGGCTGACGCTGTGGGCCAAGCCGCTGGTCGCCGGATTCAAATGGCTGAACGACCGATCGGCCTTTCACTATGTCGTCCTCGCTCTGCTGATCGCGGCCTGGGGGCTGTGCCGCGCCGTCACCCGCTCGCGCTTCGGCCGGGTGCTGCGCGGCTGCCGCGAGAACGAGGAGCGGATGCGCGCCCTCGGCTACGACCCCTTCGCCTACCGCCTCGCCGCCTATGTCATCGCCGGCGCCATCGCCGGGCTCGCCGGGGCGCTGCTGGCGATCCAGGCCGATTTCATCAGCCCGGCCTACATGTCCTGGCAGCGCTCGGGCGAGCTGATCGTCATGGTGGTGTTGGGCGGCATCGGCAGCCTGCACGGCGCCATCATCGGCGCCGCCGCCTTCCTGCTGACCGAGGAGCTGCTGTCCGGCGTCACCGAGCATTGGCGCCTGATCTTCGGGCCGCTCCTGATCCTGGTGGTGCTGTTCCTGCGCGGCGGTCTGGGCGGGCTGCTGGGGAAGATCCGCCATGACTGAGCCGGTGCTGGCCGTCGAGGGCCTGTGCAAGCGCTTCGGCGCGCTGACCGTCACCGACGGGGTCGGCTTCGAGGTGCGGCCGGGCGAGATCCACGCCCTGATCGGGCCCAACGGCGCCGGCAAGACCACGCTGATCCAGCAGCTCTGCGGCCGCCTCGTGCCCGATGCCGGCACCATCCGCTTCCTGGGCGGGGACATCACCCGGCTGCCGGCGCACGCCCGAGCCCAGCGCGGCCTGGCCCGCACCTTCCAGATCACCCATCTGCTGCCCGGCTTCACCGTGCTGCAGAATGTGGCGACCGCGGTGCAGCGCCGGCGCGGCTCCAGCTTCCGCTTCTTCCGGCCGGCGGGCCGCGACCCCGACCTCAACGCCGCCGCCCAGGCGCTGCTGGCCCGCACCGGCCTGGCCGCCCGCGCCGCGACGCCGGCCGGAGCGCTGAGCCATGGCGAGAAGCGCCAGCTCGAACTCGCCATGGCCCTGGCGCTGGAGCCGAAGCTGCTGGTGCTGGACGAGCCGATGGCCGGGACGGGGCGCGAGGAGACGGCGCGGCTGGTCGAGCTGCTGAAGGGCCTGGCCGGCGGCCTGCCGATGATCCTGGTCGAGCACGACATGAGCGCGGTGTTCGCCCTGGCCGACCGCATCTCGGTGCTGGTCTATGGCCGCATCATCGCCACCGGCGCGCCGGACGAGATCCGCGCCAGCCCGGAGGTCCGCGCCGCCTATCTCGGCGAGGAGGCGGCATGACCGCGCTGCTGACCATCGACGGGCTGGAGGCCGGCTATGGCGGCGCCCAGGTGCTGTTCGGCGTCGCCCTGACCGTGGGGGCGGGGGAGATCGCGACCCTGCTGGGCCGCAACGGCATGGGCAAGACCACCACCATCCGCAGCCTGATGGGGCTGCTGCGCCCCGCCGCCGGCCGCATCGTGTTCGACGGCGCCGACGTCACCGGCCTGCCGCCCTACCGCCTGGCCCAGGCCGGCATCGGGCTGGTGCCCGAGGGCCGCCAGATCTTCCCGACCCTGACGGTGGAGGAGAATCTGGTCGCCACCGCCGCCGACCGCTTCCGCCGGCCCGCGCCCTGGACGCTGGACCGGGTCTACGCCGCCTTCCCGCGGCTGGCGGAGCGGCGGCGGCACCGCGGCACCCAGCTGTCGGGCGGCGAGCAGCAGATGCTGGCGATCGGCCGGGCGCTGATGACCAACCCGAAGCTGCTGGTGCTGGACGAGGCGACCGAGGGGCTGGCGCCGCTGATCCGGGCCGAGATCTGGGACTGCCTGGGCCGGCTGAAGGGCGAGGGCCAGTCGATCCTGATCATCGACAAGACCCTCGACGCGCTGCTGCGCCTGGCCCAGCGCCATGCGGTGATCGAGAAGGGGCGGGTGGTGTGGAGCGGCACCAGCACCGAGCTGATGGCGGCGGAGGGGATACGCGAGCGCTATCTGGCTGTATGATCCCGGCTGCGCGTTCCCCCACTGCGAGGTGTGCGATGAACTCGGCCAATCTCCAGCTCGAAGGCGTCTATGCCGCGATGACGGCGCTGATGACGGCCCTGCGCGACAAGGGCCTGCTCGACCAGGAGGAGATCGACGGCGCGCTGGAGCGGGCCGAGACCGCCCTGGTCTCGAACTCCCGGCGGCCGACCGAGCTGAGCGCCGCGAGCGTCGAGGCGATCTGCTTTCCGCTGCGCTACCTCCGGCTCGCCAACCGGGCCACGGCGGACGGCCCGGCCCTGTCCTTCGCCGAGCTGGCCGCCCGGGTCGGGCAGATGAAGGCCAGCCGCTGAAACCGGGGGTCGCGTGCGACACTGACGCCGGGCATCGGCGGCTGCTTCGGCTTGACGCCGCCGCCCGGTACCCTATCTAGGGGACGCCCCGGCCTGTCGTCGCGGTCGATGCATTTGAGATCGGCAAGGATCACGGAGCCCATGACCACCCCGAACCCCGGACTGGACGAAGCCTCGGACGACCATCACGAGGACATCCTGTATCCGGAGGCGGTGCCGTTCGTCCTGCTGCACCTCGCCAGCTTCGCGGCGATCTGGACCGGCGTCACCTGGCAGGCGCTGGTGATCTGCGTGGTCCTGTACGTCCTGCGCATCTTCGCCATCGGCGCCGGCTACCACCGCTATTTCGCCCACCGGGCCTATTCCACTAGCCGGGTCTTCCAGTTCTTCCTGGCCTTCCTGTCGCAGAGCACGGCGCAGAAGAGCGCGCTGTGGTGGGCCGCCAAGCACCGGCACCACCATCTGCATTCCGACACCGAGCTGGATGTGCATTCGCCGCGGCACCGGGGCTTCGCCTACGCCCATCTCGGCTGGATCTTCTCGACCCGCCACCGCACCACCGACCTGGGCAAGATCGCCGATTTCGCGCGCTTCCCCGAGCTGATGCTGCTGCACCGGTGGGAGCTGACCCCGGCCGTCATCCTGGCCGTGATCACCTTCCTGATCGGCGGCTGGTCGGGCCTCGTGGTCGGCTTCGTCTGGAGCACGGTGCTGGTCTATCACGGCACCTTCTGCATCAACTCGCTGGCCCATGTGCATGGCCGCAAGCGCTACGTCACCGGCGACGATTCCCGCAACAACTGGCTGCTGGCGCTGATGACCATGGGCGAGGGCTGGCACAACAACCACCACGCCTTCCAGAGCAGCGTGCGTCAGGGCTTCCGCTGGTGGGAGTTCGACCCGACCTTCTACATCCTGAAGGCCCTGTCCTGGTGCGGCGTGGTGTGGAACCTGAAGACCCCGCCCGAGGCGGTGCTGCGCAACGAGCAGCGCCTGGGCACCAAGATCATCGAGCGCGCGGCCGCCGAGCTGGCGGGCAGCTTCCACATCGACCGCATCGCCGCGGCAATGCGCGAGGCGCTGGCCCATGCCCATGCGCCGACCCTGTCGGACCTGCAGGACGCCCTGGCGGCCGCCCAGCACAAGACCGTGGACCTGCTGGCCAAGGCACATTTCCCGGCGCTGCCGACCCGCGAGGAGTTCCGGCTGCGCGCGGCGGCGATGTTCGCCAAGACGCGGTCGATGGAGGACATCGTCGAGCGCGCCCACCGCATGGTCCTCGACGCCGTCAGCAAGCGCCTGGCCGCGGCCTGACCGGCCATCCGATCCGGTGGACGCCGGATCGGGCCGAGAAGGAGCGTGTTGCCTCTCCCGCCAGGCGGGAGAGGTCGGGCTCGCGCAGCGAGACCGGGTGAGGGCTGGCCCAGGCCTCGACAAAATCCCCTCACCCGGAGCCGCTTCGCGTCTCCGACCTCTCCCGCAAGCGGGAGAGGCAACGCAAAGGCCGATTGCCCCGGGCCCGCACCGGTTTGACGTTGCGTCCCGCTGACAGCGCTGTCAGAATCCCGGTCTGAGCTCAAAAGAAGCTCGTGGCAGATCTTTGCCAGACATTGGGAGGACACGAAGATGGGCGATCGCGAACATCGCAGCAGACGTGACTTCATGGTCGCCGCAGCCGCCTCGGCGGGCGCCGCGGCGGCCCTGTTCGGCGGCGTGGACCTGAAGACGGCGGCCGAGGCGGCCGAGGCCGTCGGCCGGTCGGAGAAGCCGCTGAAGGCAGCCTTCTCGAATGCCGGCCTGCAGGCGACGTGGTGCGCCCAGGGCAAGCAGGCCGCGGAATTCTGGGGCAAGCTGTTCAACGTCGAGATCACCTGGTTCGACGGCGAGCTCGCGGCGCCGAAGCAGCGCGGCGCGATCGACAACATGGCCTCCCAGAAATGGGACTTCGTGGCGATCCAGGCCTTCGGCATCGGCACGCTGACCCAGCCGGTGCAGAAGATGATTGACGCCGGCATCCCGGTGATCGACATGGACACGCTGATCGCGCCGCTGGAGCAGATCAACGTCCACTCCTTCCTGGCCCCCGACAACGAGTTCATGGGCGCCGCCGTGACCCAGGCGCTGTGCACCGCCATCAAGGGCGAGGGCACCATCATCATGACCCAGGGCGCGCTTGGCCACACCGGGGCGCAGGGCAGGGCCCGCGGCTTCGACTCGGTGGTCAAGCAGTACCCGAAGATCGAGGTGCTCAACACCGATCCGGGCGACTGGGACGTGTCGAAGGTGGCCCGGATCTGGGAGACCCACCTGACCAAGTATCCGAAGATCAGCGCCGCCTTCTTCCACAACGACGACATGGCGCTGGCCGCCTACAACGTGATGAAGGCGCACAACCGCACCGACATCCTGATCGGCGGCGTCGACGCCATGCCACCGGCGATCCAGGCGGTCTCGGAAGGCCGCATGTTCGCGACCGTGCGCAACCCGTCCTGCCGCATCCATGGCGGCGCCGTGGTGGCGGGGGTCGCGGCCGTGACCGGCGGTGAGAAGACCGGCGAAGGCATCCCGAAATCGGTCGTCACCGACGGTCCCGTGGTCACCAAGGCCAACGCCGCCGGCATGCAGTGGATGCAGGATCACTTCCTGATCTGATCGCAGCCGATCGGTCGTGAAAGGATCGTCATTGCGAGCGCAGCGAAGCAATCCATGGGGCAGCCCGCATCGGCGCCATGGATTGCTTCGTCGGCTTCGCCTCCTCGCAATGACGATGGAGGCGGGCGTCCGGAAGACGTCTCGAAGAATGGACAGGCCCGCGCCATGACCCAGACTCCGTTGCTCGAGCTGAGCGGCATCTCGAAGTCGTTCGGCGGCGTCCGGGCGCTGCGGGAGGTCGACTTCACGCTCGAGGCCGGCGAGATCCATGGCCTCGTCGGCGAGAACGGCGCCGGCAAGTCGACGCTGATGAAGATCATCGCCGGCGTGCATGCCGACTATGACGGGCAGATGCGGATCGAGGGGCGGGCCGTCCGCTTCCGCTCGGCCCGCGACGCGGCCGCCGCCGGGGTAGGCATGGTGCATCAGGAGTTGAGCATCGTGCCGGACCTCAGCGTCGCCGAGAACGTGTTCCTCGGCACCCAGCCGGTCGGCCGCTTCGGCATCGTCGACTGGGCCGGGATGCGCAAGGCGGCGGGCGAGCAGATCCGCCGGCTGGGCATCGACGTCGACCCGCGCACGCCAGCCGGGGCGCTGCCGATCGGGCTGCAGCAGCTGATCGAGATCGCCCGGGTGCTGTTCTCCGGCGCCCGCATCATCATCCTGGACGAGCCGACCTCGGCGCTGTCGCCGCCGGAGATCGAGCGCCTGTTCGGCGTGCTGCGGCGGCTGCGCGAGGAGGGCCGCAGCTTCGTCTTCATCTCGCATTTCCTCGACGACATCCTGAAGGTGTCCGACGCCGTCACCGTGTTCCGCAACGGCCGCCGCATCCTCAGCGCCCGCGCCGCCGAGACCGACAAGGCGGYGCTGATCGAGCACATGATCGGCGCCGGCCACGGCGAGCTGGAGGAAAGCTACACCGGCGAGATCCGGCTCGACTCCAAGCCCGGCGCCCCGGTGGTGCTGGCGGCGGAAGGACTGTCGGCCGACCGCTTCTACAACGACATCTCGCTGGAGGTGCGGGCGGGCGAGGTGCTGGGCATCTACGGCTTCATGGGCTGCGGCCAGCTGGAGCTGGCGCGCACCCTGTTCGGCAAGCTGCAGCCCGACCAGGGCCGGATCCGGGTCGCCGGCCGGGCCGTGCGGCTGCGCAGCACCGCCGTCGCCCGCCGCGCCGGCATCGCCTTCGTGCCGGAAAGCCGGCGGGCGATGCTGTTCCACCACGAGCCGATCTACAAGAACACCTCGATCGCCATCCTGGACCGGGTGTCGCGCTGGCTGCTGAGCCCGGAGTCGGAGCGGCGCATCGCCCGCGAGCGGGTCGAGGAGCTGCGCATCCGCACCCCGCATGTCGACGCGCATCTCGGCGCCCTGTCCGGCGGCAACCAGCAGAAGGTCGCCCTGGCGAAGTGGCTGACCTTCACGCCCAAGGTGCTGATCTTGAGCGAGCCGACCCGCGGCATGGATGTCGGCGCCAAGGAGGATGTGGTCCGGATCGTGCGCGGCCTGCGCGACCGGGGCATCGGCGTGGTGGTGGTGTCGGCCGAGCCGGAGACGGTGCTGTCGCTCGCCGACCGCATCCTGGTGATGCGCAAGGGCGGCATCACCCGCGAATTCGCCGGCGGCATGGTCAGCAAGGACCGCCTGCTCGAGGCGGCATGATGGTGGAGCAGGGGAATCGCATGGACGCGTCAGCCAAACCGCCGGTCCGCGGCACCGCCTCCCGGCTCGGCGGGATGCTGGGCGGGCAGCTGCGCAACATCGCGCCGTTCATCACCCTGATCATCCTGGTCGGCTTCTTCAGCATCGCCAGCCCGTCCTTCCTGACGGTCGACAATTTCAGCAACATCCTGAACCAGATCTCGGTGACGGCGGTGATCGCCGTCGGCCTGACCTTCGTGATCCTGTGCGCCGAGATCGACCTGTCGGTGGCCAGCATCGCCAACGCCACCGGCATCATCGTCGCCTTCCTGACCGCGCAGGAAACCTACGTCACCATCGCCAACGTGCCGCTGCCGGGCTGGCTGGCGATCGTGATCGCGCTCGCCGGCTGCGCCCTGCTGGGCCTGGTCAACGCGGTGGGGGTGACGCGGATCGGCATCCCGTCCTTCATCATGACCCTGGCCATGATGCAGATCGGCGCGGGGATCTGCGCCATGCTGGTGCGCGGCCAGATCGCCTATGCCGTGCCGCCGCTGGTGGTCACCCTGGGCTCCGGCTCGATCGGCGGCATCCCATGGATCGTGATCGTGGCCGCCATCATGCTGCTGGCCGGGCACCTGGTGCTGACCTACACGCGCTTCGGCCGCTACGTCTACATGGTGGGCGGCAACCGCGAGGCGGCGGAGTATTCCGGCGTCAACGTCCGGGTCATCGTCGGCGCGGTGATGGTGATCTCGGCCGTCTGCTCCGGCATCGCCGGCATGCTCGGCGTCGCCTATTTCGGCAGCGCCCAGCAGAACGAGTTCGACACCTTCCTGCTCGACGCCATCGCCGCGGTGGTGGTCGGCGGCACCAGCCTGTTCGGCGGCCGCGGCGGCATCGGCAACACCATCATCGGGCTGTTCATCCTGGGCGTGCTGAACAACGGGCTGGACCACGTCAACATCGACAGCTTCCTGAAGATCCTGATCCGCGGCCTGATCCTGCTCGCGGCCCTGGTGATCAACGTCTACGCCCAGCGGCTGCGCTCCGCCGGCGACACCGGCAAGGCGTCGTGACGCTTCGGCGCCGTTGACCCCCTTGCCCGCGCCTCCTACTGTGCGGCCATCGCGCAGCTGGTTCCCCAAGGGCGGACGCCCGAGGGGATGAAAAGGGAACGCGGGACGGTCTATCCTTTCAGGAGGCCTGATCCGCGGCTGCCCCCGCAACTGTAGGCGGCGAGCCCAACTCCGACAGCCACTGGCCGATGGCCGGGAAGGCGGAGGCAGGCGACGACCCGCGAGCCAGGAGACCTGCCGGCGAGGCGATGCGTGCGAACCGCCGGGCGGGGTGAACCGGTGGCGCGGGATGCATGGCGCCTTCCGGGCACCGTCTCCGGCGTCCGATTGCCCTGGCCGGCCGACCGGAAGGGCGAGGCGTGCAGCATCGAGCTATCAGTGGCTAGTCTGCCGGCAGCGACGCTGGTGCTGGGCGGCGCCCGTTCGGGCAAGAGCCGCCATGCCGAGGCGCTGGTCGAGAGCCAGCCCGGCGACTGCATCTATCTCGCCACCGCCGAGGCCTGGGACGCCGAGATGGTCGAGCGCATCTCCCGCCACCAGGAACAGCGCGGCTCGCGCTGGCGCACGGTCGAGGCGCCGCTGGAGCTGGTCGAGACCCTGGACAAGGTCGCCGGCCCCGGCCACGCCGTGCTGGTCGACTGCCTGACGCTGTGGCTGTCCAACCTCATGCATGCCGACCGCGACATCGCTGATGAGACCGACCGGCTGGTGCGCTGGCTGGCGGCGCCGGCCGGCCCCGTGGTGCTGGTCTCGAACGAGGTCGGGCTCGGCATCGTCCCCGACAACGCCCTGGCCCGCGCCTTCCGCGACCATGCCGGGCGCCTGCACCAGGCCGTGGCGGCCGTGGTTCCCTCCGTCGTCTTCGTCGCCGCCGGCCTTCCCCTAACCCTGAAATCCGCCTGAGAGAGACCGCATGCCCGCCAAGATCCCCGCCACCGTCATCACCGGCTTCCTCGGCGCCGGCAAGACCACGCTGATCCGCCACCTGCTGCAGACCGCGAATGGCCGCCGGCTGGCCCTGATCATCAACGAGTTCGGCGATGTCGGGGTCGATGGCGACCTGCTGCGCAGCTGCGGCGACGCCACCTGCCGCGAGGAGGATGTGGTGGAGCTGGCCAATGGCTGCATCTGCTGCACCGTGGCCGACGACTTCATCCCGACCATCGAGAAGCTGCTGAACCGCGCCGAGCCGCCGGACCACATCGTGATCGAGACCAGCGGCCTGGCCCTGCCGAAGCCGCTGGTCAAGGCGTTCGGCTGGCCCGAGATCCGCACTCGGGTCACGGTCGACGGCGTCATCACCGTGATCGACGGCGCCGCCATGTCCGAGGGCCGCTTCGCGCTGGACGAGGAGGCGCTGGCCGCCCAGCGCGCGGCCGACGAGGGGCTGGACCATGACAACCCGCTGGAGGAGCTGTTCGAGGACCAGCTCGCCTGCGCCGACATGGTGATCCTGAACAAGACCGACCTGCTGGATGAGGCCGGGCTAGCGACGGTGTCCGCCGAGCTGGCCGCGCAGCTGCGCCCGGGGGTCAAGGTGGTCAAGGCCCGCCACGGCGCGATCGACGCCGCGGTGCTGCTGGGCCTCGGCTCCGCGGCCGAGGACGATCTGGCGGCGCGCCCCTCGCATCACGATGCCGAGGACGAGCACGACCACGATGATTTCGAGAGCTTCCATGTCGATCTCGGCGCCGTGACCGACCCCGACGCCCTGACGCGCAAGCTGAAGCCGGTGATCGAGGCGCATGACATCCTGCGGCTGAAGGGCTTCGCCGCGGTCGAGGGCAAGCCGATGCGCCTGGTGGTCCAGGCGGTGGGCGGCCGGATCCAGCATTACTACGACCGCCCGTGGCGCGCCGACGAGGCCCGCGGCACCACCCTGGTGGTGATCGGCGAACGCGGCCTCGACCGCGCCGCCATCACCGCATCGCTCGCGGCCTGATGCATCTCCTCGCCACCCAGCCGGGCAGCGTCGCCGACGGGTCGGAGGCGGTCGATCTCGGCCAGAGTCCGGGCGACATCGTCGTCCTGACCGCGGCCGACACCGAACTCGCCTGCCTGTCGGCGGCGCGGTCCGGTTTCGGCGAGGATTTCCCCTCAGTCCGGCTGGCCAACCTGCTGCAGCTCGGCCACAACCTGTCGGTCGACACCTATGTCGACGACGTGGTCAGCCGGGCGAAGCTGGTGGTGGTGCGGCTGCTCGGCGGCGCCGGCTATTGGCGCTACGGCATCGAGCAGGTGCATGCCGCCTGCCGGCGCGAGGGCATCCCCCTGGCCGTGCTGCCGGGCGACGACAAGCCGGATGCCGATCTCGACGCGCTGTCGACCCTGCCGGAGGAGGCGCGGGGCCGGCTGTGGCGCTATCTGGTCGAAGGCGGCATCGAGAACGCCCGCGGCTTCCTGGCCTATGCCGCGACGCTGACCGGCCGCGACCTGCAATGGGCCGAACCGCGGCCGCTGCTGCGCGCCGGGCTGTACTGGCCGGACCTGCGCCATCCGTCCTATGCGGAGATCGCCGGGCGGTGGCCGGGCGACGCCCCCGTCACCGGCCTCGTCTTCTACCGGGCCCTGGTGCAGGCGGGGAACCTGGCGCCGGTCGATGCGCTGGTCGCGGCGCTGCAGGCCCGGGGACTGAACCCGCTGCCGATCTTCGTCTCCAGCCTGAAGGACACGGTGTCGGCCGAGCTGGTCACCGAGGCCTTCGCTCGCCATCCGCCGGCGGTAATCCTCAACGCCACCAGCTTCGCTGTCTCCAGCCCCGGCGGCCCGACCCAGCCGACGCCGTTCGACGCGGCCGACTGCCCCGTGCTGCAGGTGGTGTTCGCCGGCGGGGGCGAGGCGGCGTGGCGCGACGGCACGCGCGGCCTGTCGGCCCAGGATCTGGCGATGAATGTCGCCCTGACCGAGATCGACGGACGGGTACTGACCCGCGCCGTGTCCTTCAAGTCGGAGGCACGCTGGGATCCACTGACCGAATGCACCGTGGTGTCCTACCGCCCGGTGGCCGACCGCATCGATTTCGTGGCCGATCTCGCTGCCGCCTGGGCGGGACTGCGGCGGACGCCGGCGGCCGATCGCCGGGTCGCACTGATCCTGGCCAACTACCCGAACCGCGACGGCAGGCTCGGCAACGGCGTCGGCCTCGACACCCCGGCCGGGACGGTCGAGGTGCTGCGCGCCCTGGCCGCCGCCGGCTATGCCGTCGCCGATGTGCCCGAGGATGCGGCTGACCTGATGGCGCGGGTGACGGCCGGGCCGACCAATGCGCTTGCGACCCGCGCCGACCGCGCCGGCGGCGAGGCCTATCCGCTGGCCGACTACCGCGCTTTCTTCGCCGGCCTGCCCGAGCCCGTGCGAACGGCGGTGACGGCCCGCTGGGGCGAGCCCGAAGCCGATCCCTTCGTCGAGGGCGATGCCTTCCGGCTGGCGGTCCACCGCTTCGGCCATGTCATCATCGGGGTGCAGCCGGCGCGCGGCTACAACATCGACCCGCAGGCGACCTATCACGACCCGGCGCTGGTGCCGCCGCACGGCTATCTCGCCTTCTACGCCTGGCTGCGCGGCGGCTTCGGCGCCCAGGCGTTCATCCATATGGGCAAGCACGGCAATCTGGAGTGGCTGCCGGGCAAGGCGCTGGCGCTGTCGCAGGACTGCTTCCCGGAGGCCGCCTTCGGCCCCGTCCCGCATCTCTACCCCTTCATCGTCAACGATCCGGGCGAGGGCACCCAGGCCAAGCGCCGCACCGCCGCCGTCATCATCGACCATCTGACGCCGCCGCTGACCCGGGCCGAGAGCTACGGCCCGCTGAAGGACCTGGAGGCGCTGGTCGACGAATACTACGAGGCCGCCGGCATGGACCCGCGCCGGCTGGCGCATCTGCGCGACCGCATCCTCGACCTCGCCCGCAGCTCCGGCCTCGACCAGGATTGCGGCGTGGCGCCGGGCGACGAATCCGATTCCGCCCTGGCACAGATCGACAACCATCTGTGCGAGCTGAAGGAGATGCAGATCCGCGACGGGCTGCACATCTTCGGCCGCTCGCCCGCAGGCGACCAGCGCACCGACCTGCTGGTGGCGCTGACCCGGGTGCCGCGCGGGGCCGGGCAGGGCGGCGACGCCTCGCTGATCCGGGCTTTGGCCGGCGATCTCGGCCTCGGCTTCGACCCGCTGGACTGCCGCTTCGGCGATGCCTGGGCCGGGCTGCGGCCTGCAGCTCTCGGGCCTGTGGAAGGCTGGCGCACCCTGGGCGACACGGTGGAGCGGCTGGAGACTCTGGCGCGCGATCTGGTCGCCGGCACCCGGCCGGCGGAGGCCGGATGGACCGCCACCGCCGCCGTGCTGGCGGAGATCCAGGCCGCCGTTGCCCCGGCCGTCGACCGCTCCGGCGCCGCCGAGATCGACGGGCTGCTGCGCGGGCTGGCCGGGCGCTTCGTGGCGCCGGGATCCTCCGGCGCGCCGACCCGCGGGCGGCTGGACGTGCTGCCGACCGGCCGCAACTTCTACTCGGTCGACAGCCGCACGGTGCCGACCCCGGCCGCCTGGCATCTCGGCTGGAAATCGGCGGCGCTGCTGGTCGAGCGGCACCGGCAGGAGCATGGCGACTGGCCCCGCACCATGGCGCTGAGCGCCTGGGGCACCAGCAACATGCGCACCGGCGGCGACGACATCGCCCAGGCGCTGGCGCTGCTCGGCGTGCAGCCGCGCTGGGACCCGGCCTCGCGTCGCGTCACCGGCTTCGAGATCATGCCGGCCGGGGTGCTCGACCGGCCGCGGGTCGACGTCACCCTGCGCATCTCCGGCTTCTTCCGCGACGCCTTCCCCAGCCAGATCGACCTGTTCGACAGCGCCGTGCGCGCCGTGGCGGCGCTGGACGAGCCGGAGGACACCAACCCGCTCGCCGCGCGGGTGCGGGCGGAGACGGCGGCGCTGGTCGCCGCCGGCACGCCTGAGGCCGAGGCGCGCCACCGCGCCGGCTTCCGCGTCTTCGGCGCCAAGCCGGGGGCTTACGGCGCCGGCCTGCAGGCGCTGATCGACGAGAAACTGTGGCGCGACGAGGCCGATCTCGGCCGCGCCTATCTGGAATGGGGCGGCTGGGCCTATGGCGACGGTGCCGAGGGCGCGGCCGCGCACGGCCTGTTCGCCCAGCGGCTGGAGACGGTCGAAGCCGTCGTCCACAACCAGGACAACCGCGAGCACGACCTCCTGGATTCCGACGACTACTACCAGTTCGAAGGCGGGCTGGCGGCGGCGATCCATCACCTCTCCGGCGCCCGGCCGGCGATCTACCACAACGACCATTCCCGGCCGGAGCGGCCGGTGATCCGGACCCTGCGCGAGGAGATCGCCCGTGTCGTCCGCGCCCGGGTGGTCAACCCGAAATGGATCCGCGGCGTGATGCGCCACGGCTACAAGGGCGCCTTCGAGATGGCGGCCACGGTCGACTATCTCTTCGCCTTCGCGGCGACCACCGATGCCGTGGCCGACCACCAGTTCGACCTGGTCTATGACGCCATGCTCGGCGACCCCGAGGTCCGGGCCTTCCTGGAACAGGCCAATCCGGCGGCGGCGCGCGAGATCGCGGAGCGGCTGCAGGAGGCGCTGGATCGCGGCCTGTGGCAGCCGAGGGCGAACGCCGTCTACCATGAACTCGACGCGCTGACGAAGGAGCCCGGCCGATGAAGACCGACGGCATGACCGAAGACGAGATCAACGCCCGCCACGCCGAGAAGATGGCGAAGAAGAAGGCGGTGCGCGACCGCATGCTGGCGGACAAGACCCTGGAGAAGGGGCTGCTTATCGTCCACACCGGCAAGGGCAAGGGCAAGTCGACCGCCGCCTTCGGCATGGTGCTGCGGTCGATCGGCCACGGCTTCCGCACCGGTGTGGTGCAGTTCGTCAAGGGCAGCTGGGAGACCGGCGAGCGCCATGTGCTGGAGCGGTTCCCGGAGCTGGTGACGATCACCGCGATGGGCGAGGGCTTCACCTGGGAGACCCAGGACCGCGAGCGCGACATCGCCGCCGCCCGCGCCGCCTGGGAGGCCGCCAAGGCGATGATCCGCGACCCGGCCTACCGCATGGTGCTGCTGGACGAGCTGAACATCGTGCTGCGCTACGACTACCTGCCGGCGGAGGAGGTGGTGGCCTTCCTGCGCGACGAGAAGCCGGCGGACACCCATGTCATCGTCACCGGCCGCAACGCCAAGGACGAGCTGATCGAGATCGCCGACCTCGTCACCGAGATGACCCAGATCAAGCACCCGTTCCGCGACGGGGTGAAGGCGCAGGCGGGGATCGAGTTCTGATGGGGTTTTCCCCAATGACGGCCTCCCTCTTTCTGTCATTGCCCGGCTTGACCGGGCAATCCAGGGGCCACCGAGAGCCGCTCTGGCTGCCCCTGGATGCCACGGTCAAGCCGTGGCATGACAGAGAGTGACAGGGAGCCGCCCCCTCGCCCTGATGATCCAGGGCACCGGCTCCGATGTCGGCAAGTCGCTGATCGTCGCCGGGCTGTGCCGGGTGTTCGCCCGGCGCGGCCTGCGGGTGCGGCCGTTCAAGCCGCAGAACATGTCGAACAACGCCGCGGTGACGGCGGATGGCGGCGAGATCGGGCGGGCCCAGGCGCTGCAGGCCCGCGCCTGCGGCGTCGAGCCGACCGTGCACATGAACCCGGTGCTGCTGAAGCCGGAGAGCGAGACCGGCGCCCAGGTCATCGTCCAGGGCCGGCGCATCGCCACGCTGAAGGCGCGGGACTACGCCGCCCGCAAGCCGGAGCTGCTGGCGGCGGTGCTGGACAGCTTCGCCCGGCTGTCGGCCGAGGCCGACCTGGTGCTGGTCGAGGGCGCCGGCAGCCCGGCCGAGGTCAATCTGCGGGCCGGCGACATCGCCAATATGGGCTTCGCCGAGGCGGCGGACCTGCCGGTGGTGCTGGTGGCCGACATCCATCGAGGCGGCGTGATCGCCAGCCTGGTCGGCACCCATGCGGTGATCGCCCCGGCCGAGGCCGCCCGCATCCGCGGCTTCATCATCAACCGCTTCCGCGGCGACGCGGCGCTGTTCGCCGACGGCATGCGCATCGTCGCCGACCGCACCGGCTGGCAGGGCCTCGGCATCGTGCCGCACTGGCCGCAGGCGTCGCTTCTGCCGGCCGAGGACGCCAACGCCCTGGCCGAGATCGAGACGGCGCCGGGCCGCGCCATCACCATCGCCGTGCCGGTGCTGTCGCGCATCGCCAATTTCGACGATCTCGACCCGCTGCGGCTGGAGCCCGACGTGTCGGTGCGGATGGTGCGGCCGGGCGAGGCGCTGCCGGGCGACGCCGACCTCGTGCTGCTGCCGGGGTCGAAATCGACCATCGGCGACCTCGCCTTCCTGCGCGCCCAGGGCTGGGATGTCGACATTGCGGCACATGTCCGGCGGGGCGGCCGCGTGCTCGGCCTGTGCGCCGGGTTCCAGATGATGGGGCGACGGCTCCACGACCCGGATGGCATCGACGGCGCGCCGGGGTCGGCCGAGGGGCTGGGGCTGATGGACCTCGAGACGGTGATGACGCCGGAGAAGAGCCTGGTCGCGGTCGCCGGCACCCATCGGCCGACCGGTGCCGCGATCCGCGGCTACGAGATGCATGTCGGCCGCACCGACGGCCCGGCGCTGGCACGGCCGCTGCTCGACCTCCAGGGAAGGCCGGACGGCGCGGTCTCGGCCGATGGCCGTGTGGCCGGCTGCTACGTCCACGGCCTGTTCGCGGCGGACGGCTTCCGCGCCGCCTTCCTGGCCGCGATCCGGCCGCGCGCCGATGCCGGCCTGGCCTATGATTCCACGGTCGACGCCACGCTGGACGGGCTGGCGGATCATCTGGAGCGGCATCTCGACCTGCCGGCGCTGGCGATGATGGCCGGGCTTCCGGTCTAACGGGGACACGCGGAGCCAAAACCATACCCGTCATTGCGAGCCCCGAAGGGGCGTGGCAATCCAGCGGTACCGGTCCCTAGATCGCCACGGCGCTGCGCGCCTCGCGATGACGGTGAAAAGTGGCGCTTTCGGCCCTACAGCAGCATCGCTCCCGCCACCGCGACTAGGATCAGCAACACCCCGGCGCCCTTGGTGACCTCCAACGCCCGGCGGATGTCGCGCGGCGTCGCTTCCGCGCGTCCGCCATCGCCCATCCAGGCATCGGGCACCACCGTGCCGTGATACTGGCGCGGCCCGGCGAGGGCGAGGCCGAGGCCGCCGGCCATCGCCGCCTCCGGCCAGCCGGCATTGGGCGAGCGGTGCTTCGGCGCGTCGCGCAGCATCGCCGTCCAGGCCGCACCGATGCGGCCGCCGCCGAAGGGCGCGGCCAGCGCGATCAGGGCGCCGCACAGCCGTGCCGGGATCAGATTCAGGACATCGTCCAGCCGGGCCGCGGCCCAGCCGAAGGCCTCATGCCGGGCGGTGCGGTGGCCGATCATGCTGTCGGCGGTGTTGACCGCCTTGTAGACCAGGATACCGGGCAGGCCGAACAGCGCAAACCAGAAGGCCGGCACGAACACGCCGTCGGAATAATTCTCGGCATCGCTCTCGATCGCGGCACGGCAGACGCCGGCCATATCAAGGCTCTGCGGGTCGCGGCCGACGATCATCGACACGGCGCGGCGCCCGCCCTCCAGCCCCTCCAGCTCGCAGGCGGCGCCCACCGCGGCGACATGGTCGTGCAGGCTGCGCTGGGCCAGGAACACGGCGGCCAGGGCGATCTCCAGCAGCCAGCCGAAGGGCAGGGCGCGCAGCAGCGCCGAGACGCCCCAGCCGAGGCCGCCGGCCACCAGCACCAGCAGCAGCGTCGCGGCGATGCCGGCGGCGCGGCGCCGGTCCGGGGCGTCGCCGTCATGGTTCAGCCGGCGGTCGAGCCAGCCGATCCCGCGGCCGACCAGGACGATGGGATGCGGCAGCCGGCGCCATAGCCAGGGCGGGTCGCCGACCAGCGCGTCGAGCAGCAGGGCGCCGGCCAGGAGCCAGAGATGGTTGGGAAAATGCGACATGCCCTCAGCGGCTCCAGACAGCCGCCCGTCATCGCGCGGCACGAACGCCTGGATTGCCACGCCCCTGCGGGGCTCGCAATGACGATGAGGGGGGTGGCCTATGCTGCGGCGCCGGCCGGCGGCGGACGGATGCGGCGCCAGATCGTCCAACCGATCACCGCCAGCCCGCCGATGAGGCCGGAGGCATAGCTGGCGAGATGGGCCCAGGCGGCGCCGGCGAAGGCGACATGGATCTCCGGCGGCAGCACCCGTCCCCAGCCGTCGGGCAGGGAGGACCGCCCCGACGCCACCGCCCAGGCGCCCCACAGCCCGGCCGCCAGGGCGCACAGCGCCATCGTCGCCAGCAGGCGCAGGATGACGGGGCGGAGATCGGCGAGTCCCAGCCGGTTGCCGCGGCCGATGCGGGCGGCGGCCGCGAGCAGCAGGCCCAGCGGCAGGCCGACCCACCAGGTCGCCAGGATCCCCCAGCCGATCGCCAGCAGGAAGGGCGATTCGGTGGGGAACACCGGCGGATGGGCGATGGTGAAGTACTCGACGCAGAGATGCGCCGTCACCTGGTCGTGCAGGATGCCGTAGGCGATCGCCGCGGCCAGGCTGAAACCGATGATCTTGAGGACTTCCATGGCCACTCAGCGGTTGTTGAACAGCATCACGGCGGCCGCCGCCACGGCCAGGCCGGCCAGCACGGCGAGGCCGATCTTGACCCAGCTCCAGGGGCGCTGGCCCTGCACCTCGCCGGTGCGGCCGTTGATCACGAAGCTGTAGGTCTGCTGGCCGTAGCGGAAGCTGTTCATCCAGACCGGCAGCAGGATGTGCTTGAAGGTCACGGCGCTGTAGCTGGTCTGCAGCGAGCTGATGGTCTGCTTGTCGCCGCCGATGTCGGCGCAGACGTCCCGGCGGATCACCGGGTCCATCTTGCCCTTAGCCGCCTCGAACCCCCCGGCGAGGTCGAGCTGGTAGTGCTGGGCGCCGAAGCCGCTGAGATAGCGCTGGTCGTAGGGGCTGAGGTCGGCGAGGTCCCAGGGCTCCAGCTTGTCGAGATAGCCGCTCGGCAGCGACCGGCTGGCGACCACCAGCACGTCGTTGAAGCCGCGCGACACCTGTCCGCTGCGCGGCGTCCAGCGCGTCTCGACCACGGTGCGGGTCTTGTCGCCGTCCTGGATCGTCCGGGTGTAGTTATCGCCGCGCTGGCCGTCATAGTCGCTGCTGGTGTCGGCATCGTAGGTCCAGTACGGCACGTACATGCCGATGAAGCCGTAGTCGGCCTTGGCCAGCCGCCGGACATCGTTCGGCGCGAACCACAGGCCGGACAGCCAGGTCTCGTATTTCGCTCGCGCGCCCTTGGCGTCGAAGCTGAAGGGCAGCACCGCGCCGGGGCGCAGATGGGTGACCGCGCGCGATTCCAGCACGATCGGCGTGCCGCAGAACGGGCAGCGCGAGGCCTGGATCGACGGGTCGAGCTGGAACTCCGCGGCGCAGCGCTTGCAGGACACCACCTGGATGGTCTCCTGCGGCGCCGCCTGCCCGGCCTCGGCCAGGCCGGCGGCGTAGTCGATCTCCTCGACCCGGGACCAGGGCGAGGCCGCGATCGGATTCTCATGCCCGCAATAGGGGCATTTCAGCATGCTGGTGCCGGGCGCGTATTCGAGCTGCGCGCCGCAGGACGCGCAGGCGAAAGCCATGTCCGCCATGATGGCCAAACCTATCGTGAGCGGGGATCAGGCGGCGGGCGGCAGAGGCGGGGGCAGGTCGGCGAACAGCGCGGCCAGCGCGGCGACGTCGCCGGCCTTGGTCCAGGCCGCCATGCCCTGGCTCCACACCAGGCTGTCGCGGGTCAGGCGCCCGTCGCCGGCCATGGCCTGCAGGTCGGCGGCCGGGAACGGACCGCTCTGCTTGCCGTCGATCGCGACGTGGTAGGCGACCGCGCCGGGCAGGGGCGGCGGTGCGGCGCCGGCGGATGGCGCCGTGCTCTGCTGCACCGCGCCGCCCATCGCCGAGGCCAGGCCGCCGGCGGTGGCCATGCCGATGCCGATGCCGGCCGCGCCGCCGGGATTCTCGGCCGCGGCCTTGATCGCCTCGGCCGTCTGGAACTGGGTGTAGCGGCCGAGATCGCCGACCACGCCCATGCTGCTGCGGCGATCGAGCGCCTTCTCGACCTCTTCCGGCAGCGAGACGTTCTCGACCAGCAGCGTCGTCACATCGAGGCCGTAGGCGTCGAACTCGGGCTGGATGGCGTCGCGGATCACTTGACCGACCTTGTCGTAGTTGGACGACAGGTCGAGCACCGGGATGCCGGATTTCGCCACCGCGCCGGCGAAGCTGGTGACGATCAGGTTGCGCAGTTGCTCGGTGATCTCGTCGGTGGTGAAGCGGCCGTCGGTGCCGGCGATCTCGCGGATGAAGGCGGCCGGGTCCTTGACCCGGATGGCGTAGGTGCCGAAGGCGCGCAGCCGCACCGGCCCGAACTCCGCATCGCGCAGCATCACCGGGTTCATCGTGCCCCATTTCAGGTCGGTGAACCGCTTGGTGTTGAGGAAGTAGACCTCGGCCTTGAACGGGCTGGCGAAGCCGTATTTCCAGCCCTGCAGCGTCGACAGGATCGGCAGGTTCCTGGTTTCCAGCGTGTACATGCCGGGCTGGAACACGTCGGCGATCTTGCCTTCGTTGACGAAGACCGCGACCTGGCTCTCGCGGACGGTCAGCTGGGCGTTGTACTTGATCTCGTTGCCGTGCCGCTCGAAGCGGTAGACCATCGTGTCCTGGCTATCATCGGTCCATTCGATGATGTCGATGAATTCGCCGGTGATCTTGTCCCAGAGCGCCATGGTCCGTCTCCCGCGGGGGCCGGTCTCGGCCCGAGTTGCGCGCAGACGATAATATCAGGTTGAGACCGAAAAGAGGCAGGTGTGGGAGGGAATGTGGTTACCGGTGAAATGGGGAAACGGCTGTGAGCCTTGGGGGCGGCGCGGCGGCGCACCGGCCCCGGGCTCGGGTTCAGCTGCGGGTGGTGGGCTGCGGCGCCGCGGCCGGCGTCGGCGGAGCCAGCTTCACGCCGGGCAGGCTGGCGGGCAGGCGGCGCGGGTCCAGCCGCAGGTCGTAGCGCTCGGCCAGCAGCGCCCCGCCCATGATCAGCAGGCCGGTGCCCGACACCGCCAGGAAGGGCAGGTACCAGGCCAGGTCGGTCACCACCATGCCGAGCAGGACCACGCCGGCCGCCGTCTCCGGAATGCCGCTGCCGGCACCGCTGGCATAGCCCGAGCGGCGCGAACTGCCCTTCTTCGGGGTGCGGACGAAGCCGCTGCGCCGGCCGATGAAGGCCTCGATCACGCCGCGCGAATTCGACAGCGACAGGCCGGCGTTCAGCGCCATGGTGGCGAGCATGTCCATGGCGACGCGGCTGAGCCGGTCGCGCCGCACTGCACAGCGGCCGGAGACCAGGAAGGCGACGGTGCCGGCGATGCCCAGCACGGTCGAGCACAGGCCGAGCACGGTCAGGAACACCGGCTGGTCGAAGCCGATGCCGAGGAACATCAGCGTGTTGATCAGGGCCACGGCGGCCAGCGGGTAGAACAGGCACTGCAGCAGCTGCAGGCTGACCGCGACCTTGGCCTTGCGCGGCAGGTCCGAGCGCCAGATGGTCGGCAGCAGCTTGCAGGCGACCTGGGCGAAGCCCTTGGTCCAGCGGAACTGCTGCACCCGCCAGGCGGCGATGCTGGACGGCAGCTCGCCCGGCACGGTGATGTCCGAGAGGTAGCGGGCGCGCCAGCCCTTGAGATGGGCGCGCAGGCTGAGGTCGAGATCCTCGGTCAGGGTGTCGGCCTTCCAGCCGCCGGCGTCGTCGATCGCGGCGCGGCGCCAGATGCCGCAGGTGCCGTTGAAGGGCAGGGGCAGGCCGGTCATGCTGCGGGCCGGCTGCTCGACCCCGAAATGCGCGTCCAGCATAAGGGTCTGGGCGCGGGTCAGCCGGTTCTCGTCGCCGTTCAGATGGTCCCAGCGGCCCTGGACGAAGGCCAGGCGCTTGTCGTTCTCCAGCACCCCGACGGTGCGGCGCAGGAAGTCCGGGCGCGGGATGAAGTCGGCATCGAACATTGCGACATAGGGATGGTCGGTCACGCTCAGCCCGGCATGCAGCGCGCCGGCCTTGAAGCCGGTGCGGTCGGTCCGGTGCAGCCGGTGGGCGTCGACGCCGGCGGCGCGCAGCTCCAGCACCGCCGCCTCGGCGATCTCGCGGGTCTCGTCGATGCTGTCGTCGAGCAGCTGGATCGTCAGCTTGTCCGCCGGCCAGTCCAGCGCCGCGGTGGCGCCCAGGATGCGGCGCACGACGTGGCGTTCGTTGAAGATCGGGACCTGGATCAGGACCCGCGGCAGGTCCTCTTCATCCAGGGCCGCGGCCGGCGCATGATTCGCCAGGCTCTGGCCTTGCGACTGGTGCCGCCAGAAGGTCGCGGCGAGCCAGAGGAGGTTGCTTGACAGGAGGCACAATAGCGTCAGCGCGATGGTCAGTAGACCGTATACGCTGAATTCGAAGATCTCTAAGGGGGTCAAGATGGACCGGCCTTTTCTTGCGTTTATTTCAGAACTGAAAACAGCCGACTCATGGCGTTGTTCCGTCATACTACCGTATTGGCTGAACATCGGCATCAAGCGCAGCGCAACGTGGCGTCAGCAAGGCAGCGCGTTGCGGAGATGCGGCGATATCAGCGGGAAGGCCTTGAATCGTCCGATGTAGACGATAGGCTGGGCGCGCCCGCGAAGCCGGGACACCGAGAGGAAGCGTCATGACCAAACCCGTCGTCCTTGCGCTGGCAGGGCTGATGCCCGGACCCTTCGCCGAGCTGGAAGCGAATTGCACCGTGCACCGGCTGTGGGAGGCGGCGGACAAGGAGGCGCTGATCGCGCGCGTCGCGCCGGAGGTCCGCGGCATCGTCACCGGCCCCGGCGTCTCCGCCGAGTTGATGGACCGGTTCCCGGCGCTGGAGATCATCGGCAATTTCGGCGTCGGCTACGACAAGGTCGATGTCGGCCATGCCAAGATCCGCGGCGTGCGCGTCACCAACACCCCCGGCGTGCTCGATGACGAGGTCGCCGATCTCGGCCTGCTGCTGATGCTGGCGACGGCCCGGCGTCTCTGCGTCGGCGACCGCTTCGTCCGGTCCGGGAAATGGACCCAGGGCGGCCTGCCGCTGGCCCGCAGCCTGCGCGGCAAGCGCCTGGGCGTGGTCGGCATGGGGCGGATCGGCCAGGCGGTGGCGGAGCGGGCGCAGGTGTTCGGCCTGTCGATCGCCTGGCACGGGCCGCGGGCCAAGCCCGACATCGCCCATCCCTATTATCCCGACCTGGTGGCCCTGGCCCGCGACTCCGATGTGCTGGTGCTGTGCTGCCCGGGCGGCGCCGCCACCCACCACATCGTCAACCGCGCGGTGATCGAGGCGCTAGGCCCCGACGGCATCCTGGTCAACATCGCCCGCGGCACGGTGGTGGACGAGCCGGAGCTGGTTGCCGCCCTGACCGACGGCCGACTGGGCGCCGCCGGCCTGGACGTGTTCGAGCATGAGCCGAAGGTGCCGGAGGCGCTGTACGGCCTCGACAACGTGGTGCTGCAGCCGCATGTCGGCAGCGCCACGGTCGAGACCCGCAACGCCATGGCCGACCTCGTGGTCCGCAACCTCCTGGCTCATTTCGCCGGGAAGCCGCTGCTGACGCCGGTGGCCTGAGGCCGAAAGCGCGGTCTCCGTCGAAGGAGTCCCGATTGCCTCTCCCGCCTGGCGGGAGAGGTCGGGCTCACGCAATGAGACCGGGTGAGGGCTGGTCCAGGCCTCGACAAAGAACCCTCACCCGGAGCCGCTTCGCGCCTCCGACCTCTCCCGCAATCGGAGCAGCGGCTCAGCGCCCCTTCGCCTTGCGCCAGGCGGCGAAGTCGAGCTTGGTCTGGTCCTCGGTGGCGGGGTAGAGGCCGAGGATCGAGCGGCCCTTCATCACCTCCTCGGTGACGAAATCCTCGAAGGCGGTCATCTCCACCGCCTCGTCGGCGATCTCGTCGGCGATGTCGGCCGGGATGATCACCACGCCTTCGCCGTCGCCGACCACGATGTCGCCGGGGAACACCGGCGCGTCGCCGCAGCCGATCGGCACGTTGATGTCAAGCGCCTGGTGTCGGGTCAGGTTGGTCGGCGCCGCCGGGCGGTTGTGGTAGGCGGGGATGCCCAGCCTGGCGATCTCGGGCGAATCGCGGAAGCCGCCATCGGTGACCACGCCGGCGACGCCGCGCATCATCAGCCGCGCCACCAGGATCGACCCGGCCGAGGCCGCCCGCGGGTCCTTGCGGCTGTCGATCACGAACACCGCGCCCGGCGGGCAATCCTCCACCGCCTTGCGCTGCGGGTGGGCGCGGTCCTGGAACACGCTGAGCGGGTTCAGGTCCTCGCGCGCCGGGATGTAGCGCAGGGTGAAGGCCTCGCCGACCATCGGCTCGCCGGCCGGGTTCAGCGGATGGACGTCCTGGATGAACTGGTTGCGCAGGCCGCGCTTGAACAAAGCGGTGGTCAGGGTCGCGGTGCTGACGGTCTTCAGCTTGTCGCGGGTTTCGGGCTTCAGTTTGGTCACGTCTGGTCGTCCTTGCTGGAATGGTCGCCCGGGCGGTCAGCCGCCGATGGCGCCCTGGGTGTTGACGTAGAGGGCGTAGACCGACTGGCTGGCGGCCATGAACAGGCGGTTGCGCATCTCGCCGCCGAAGCACAGGTTGGCGCAGCGCTCGGGCAGGGCGATCCGGCCGATCGGCTTGCCCTCGGGGTTGAAGATCATCACCCCGTCGAGCTCCTCGCTGCCCATGCCCCAGCCGCACCACAGGTTGCCGTCGACATCGACCCGCATGCCGTCCGGCGTGCCGGGGCCGGCGTCGATCAGCACCCGGCGGTTGGCGATGCGCCGGCCGCCATCGACCACGTCGAAGGCGGCGATCAGCCGGTTCGGCACGGCCCTAGATTCGACGAGGTAGAGGATCGATTCATCGGGCGAGAAGGCGAGGCCGTTCGGCCCCCGGATGTCCTCGGCGACGACCGCCAGGGCCCCGGTCTCCGGATCCAGCCGGTAGACGTTCCCCGGCAGCTCCGCCTCAGCCTTGCGGCCCTCGTAATTGCCGGCGATGCCGAAGATCGGGTCGGTGAACCAGATCGAGCCGTCCGACTTCACCACGATGTCGTTGGGCGAGTTCAGCCGCTTGCCGTCGAAACGGTCGGCCAGCACGGTGATGCTGCCGTCATATTCGGTGCGGGTGACGCGCCGCCCGAGATGCTCGCAGGTCACCAGCCGCCCCTGGCGGTCGCGGGTGTTGCCGTTGGCGTTGCTGGACGGCTTGCGGAAGGCGCTGACCGCCCCGGTCTCCTCATCCCATTTCAGGATGCGGTTGTTGGGAATGTCGCTCCACAGCAAGGCCCGGCGGTCGCCGAACCACACCGGCCCCTCGGCCCAGCGGCAGCCGGTGGCGATGCGCTCCACCGCGGCGCTGAAGATCCGGTAGGGTGCGAAGCTGGGGTCGAGCACCTGCACCGCCGGATCGGGGTACCGGGTCGACGGAGCCCATCCGCCCGTTTCATCCTGTCTGCTCATGGCCGGGCTCCGCTTCAGAAAATGTCGGGTTCGACCACCGGCGCGCCGAAGCCGGTCTCGAGGAAGTCGAAGTCGCAGCCCTCATGGGCCTGGCGGATGTGCTTGTTGAACATCCAGCCATAGCCGCGCTCGTAGCGGGCCGGCGGCGGCGCCAGCTCGGCCCGGCGGCGGGCGAGTTCCTCCTCCGACACCTCCATGTCGAGGCGACGGGCGGCGACGTCGAGGGTGACGAGGTCGCCGGTGCGCAGCAGCGCCAGCGGGCCGCCGACATAGGATTCGGGCGAGACATGCAGGATGCAGGCGCCGTAGCTGGTGCCGCTCATCCGCGCGTCGGAGATGCGGACCATGTCGCGGATGCCCTGCCTCACCAGCTTCTTCGGGATCGGCAGCATGCCCCATTCCGGCATGCCGGGGCCGCCCTGAGGCCCGGCGTTGCGCAGCACCAGCACGTGGTCCGCCGTGACGTCCAGGTCGTCGCGGTCGATCGCCGCCTTCATCGCGGGATAGTCGTCGAACACCAGTGCCGGGCCGGTGTGCTTCAGGAAGCGCGGCTCGCAGGCGCTGGGCTTGATGACGCAGCCATCCGGCGACAGGTTGCCGCGCAGCACCGCCAGCGCGCCCTCGGCATAGACCGGGTTGTCGATGGGGCGGATGACATCGTCGTTGTGGATCTCGGCATGGGCGATGTCCTCGCCCAGCGTCCGGCCGCTGACGGTCAGCGCGTCGAGATGCAGATGGTCGCGCAGCCGCGACATCAGCCCGGGCAGGCCGCCGGCATAGAAGAAATCCTCCATCAGGTACTGGTCGCCGCTGGGACGGACATTGGCGATCAGCGGCACCACCCGGCTGGCGGCGTCGAAATCGTCCAGCGAGATGTCGCAGCCGGCGCGGCGCGCCATGGCGACGACATGGATGATGGCATTGGTCGAACAACCCATCGCCATCGCCACCGCGATCGCGTTCTCGAAGGCGGCGCGGGTCTGGATCTTGGCCGGGACCAGGTCCTCCCACACCATCTCGACGATGCGGCGGCCGCAGGTCGAGGCCATGCGGATATGGCCGGCATCGGCGGCCGGGATCGAGGAGGCGCCGGGCAGGGTCAGCCCGATCGCCTCGGTGATCGCGGTCATGGTGCTGGCCGTGCCCATGGTCATGCAGTGGCCATAGCTGCGGGCGATGCCGCCCTCGATGTCGACCCAGTCCTGGTCGCTGATGTTGCCGGCCCGGCGCTCGTCCCAGAACTTCCAGGCGTCGGAGCCGGAGCCGAGCACCTTGCCCTTCCAGTTGCCGCGCAGCATGGGGCCGGCGGGCATGAAGATCATCGGCAGGCCGGCGCTGGTCGCGCCCATCAGCAGGCCGGGGGTGGTCTTGTCGCAGCCGCCCATCAGCACCGCGCCGTCGACGGGGTGGGAGCGCAGCAGTTCCTCCGCCTCCATCGCCAGCATGTTGCGGTACAGCATGGTGGTCGGCTTGACGAAGCTCTCCGACAGCGACAGCGCCGGCAGCTCCATCGGGAAGCCGCCGGCCTGCAGCACGCCGCGCTTCACATCCTCGACCCGCTGCTTGAAATGGGCGTGGCAGGGATTGGCGTCGGACCAGGTGTTGAGGATCGCGATCACCGGCTTGCCGGCCCATTCCTCCGGCGCGTAGCCCATCTGCATGGCGCGCGAGCGATGGCCGAAGGAGCGCAAATCGTCCGGCGCGAACCAACGGGCGCTGCGGAGCGTGTCGGGGGTCTTGCGGGGGGTGTCGGTCATGGCTCGCTGCCGTCTGGAGGGATCGGTGGCTGGGGCGCGGGATCGGGTCTGCAGGCCGCCCCAGGACGCTCTGTGCGGTCGCGTTGAAACACTAATGCATTAGTGCATCGACGGTAAACCCGCTATCATCGGGTCGATACGCGCCAAGGCCCGTATTGACCCGAGGGATGAGGAGGGATTGCTGCACCGATGACCGTCACGGCGATCCAGCCCTTGCCGCTCGACCGCGCCCGCCAGGCGGCGCCGCAGGTGTTCGAGCGGCTGCGCGAGCAGATCATCGCGCTGACGCTCGCGCCCGGCACGGTGCTGGCGCGCAACGAGCTGATGGCCCAGTTCGGGGTCAGCCAGACGCCGATCCGCGACGCTCTCCTGAAGCTGGCCGAGGAAGGCCTGGTCGACATCTTCCCGCAGCACGCCACCGTGGTCAGCCCGATCGACCTGCCGGCGGCGCAGCAAGCGCATTTCCTGCGCCGGTCGGTGGAGCTGGAGGTGGTGCGGACCCTGGCGCTGCGGGCCAGGGAGTCGGGGGCGGACCGGTCTTTCGTGCCGCGGCTGCAGGCGCTGATCGCGCGCCAGCGCGGCATGCTCGACGCCCAGGATTTCGAGAGCTTCGCCGAGACCGACCAGTCGCTGCACCGCCAGCTGTGCGAGGCGGCGGAGGTGCCGGACCTGTGGGCGCTGATCCGCAGCCGCAGCGGCCATCTCGACCGGCTGCGGCGGCTGCATTTGCCGGTGCCGGGCAAGGCCCAGTCGATCCTGGACGACCACGCCCTCATCCTGGCGGCCATCGCCGATGGCGACGCCGACCGGGCGCAGGAGGCGCTGCGCCAGCACCTGTCCGGCACGCTGGCGCAGGCCGACGAGATCCGCACCAGATTCCCGGACTACGTCAGGGGATAGGTGCCGTTCATTGACCGATCGACCGGTCAGGGATCCGCTGTTCCCGCCACCAGACATAGGCGCCGGCGGCGACGATGACGGCGCAGCCCAGCAGCGGTCGCGCGCCGATCACGTCGCCGAACACCACCCAGCCGAACACGAGGCCGTAGATCAGCTGGCTGTACTGGAACGGCGCCAGGGTGGAGGCGGGGGCCTGGCCGAAGGCCGCGATCAGCAGGCTGTGCGACAGCAGCCCCAGCAGCCCCATCGCCACCATCAGGCCCCAGCCGGCCGCGTCGGGCGGCGTCCAGACGAAAGGCTGCGCCAGGCTCAGCACCACCGTGCCGACCAGCGCGGTGATGAACAGGGTGGTGCGGGGATCCTCGCCCTCCAGCCGCCGCGTGGCGACCAGGCCGATCGCCCAGAACAGCGCCGACCCGAAGGCGACCAGGCCGCCGAGAAGGCCGACGCCGTCGCCGCTGGGCCAGACGATGATCAGCATGCCGGCGAAGCCCGCCGCCACCGCGGCCCAGCGGTGCGGGCCGACATGTTCGCCCAGGAACACCACCGACAGCACGATCACCAGCAGCGGTGAGATGAAGTTGATCGCGAACAAATCGGCCAGCGGCATCAGGCTGAAGCCGAGGATCGCCAGCACGGCGGAAGCCAGCAGCGCCAGGGCGCGCCCCGCCTGCAGCGCCGGCCGGGACGTCGCGGCCATCCGCCGGAAACAGGACGGCCCCGCGATCACCAGCATCGGCAGCGCATGGAAGGTGTAGCGCGCCCAGGTCACCTGGATCGGGTCGTAACTGCCGGTCAGCGCCTTGGACACGGTGTCCATGGTGGTGAAGCTGCCCATCGCCGCCAGCATGAGCAGCATGCCGGCGGCGGGGGCGGCCGCGGTCCGCGGCAGGGCGGTCATGGCCGGTGGGAGGTCAGGGCGTCTGCACGCCCCGCGTGTTCAGGTAGACCGCGCGCAGCGAGGTGGTGGCGCATATGAACAGGCGGTTCTTCTTGACGCCGCCGAAGCAGACATTGGCCACCACCTCCGGCACCTTGATCTTGCCGATCAGCGTGCCGTCCGGGGTGTAGCAATGCACGCCGTCGGCGGCGCTGGTCCAGATGTTGCCGTGATGGTCGACGCGGAAGCCGTCGAACAGCCCGGCGGTGCAGTCGGCGAACACCTCGCCGCCGGCCAGGGTGCCGTCGTCGCGGACCTGGAAGCGGCGGATGTGCTTCGGCCCGTCCGGGTCGTGGCTGGCGCCGGTGTCGGCGATGTAGAGCAGCTTTTCGTCGGGCGAGAAGGCGAGGCCGTTCGGCTTGACGAAGTCGGTGGCCACCGTCTTCAGCGCGCCGGAGGTCGGGTCGAAGCGGTAGACGTGGCAGCCATCCTGCTCCAGCTCCGACTGGTGGCCCTCATACTCCGACAGGATGCCGTAGGACGGGTCGGTGAACCACACCGTGTCGTCCGACTTCACCACCACGTCGTTCGGCGAGTTCAGCCGCTTGCCGTTGTGGCTGTCGGCCAGGACGGTGACGCGGCCGTCATGTTCGGTGCGGCTGACCCGGCGGCCGCCATGCTCGCAGGACACCAGGCGGCCCTGGCGGTCGCGGGTGTGGCCGTTGGTGTGGTTCGACGGGTTGCGGTAGACGCTGACGCTGCCGTCGGTCTCGTCCCAGCGCATGATCCGGTTGTTCGGGATGTCGCTCCACAGGAGGTAGCGGCCGTCGCCGAACCACACCGGCCCTTCCGACCAGCGCAGCCCGATGTCGCTGGCCAGGACATCGATATGGACATTGCCCATGACATAGGACGCGAAGCGCTTGTCGAGCACCTCGAAACAGGGGTCGAGCATTTCCGGTTTCCTCCCGTCGTCCGAGCTTGGGGCTCGGATCGCCTCAATGATCGGACATAACTGGCCGGAGTGTCGCGTCGGCCGTGCCGCCCGTCAACGATTCAGCACGGGAGGAGGGCACCGCGCAAACGGGCGATGCCCTCCCGGCCATGTTATTTCCCGAGTCCCGGCAGGACCGATGTGCCTTCCTGCCTGACCGCGGCGAGCTCCGCCGGATCCAGCCCGAGCGCCGTCAGGATCGTGGGGGCGATCTCCGCGGTCTGCGCCGGCTGGGTGACCACGCGGGCGCCGATGCCCGGCCCGGAGACCAGCAGGGCGACGTTGGTGTCATCGGGGTTGGTGCCGCCATGCTCCGCGATCTTGGTGCTCTTGGCGCCCTTGTAGACCACGCCGATCCGCGACTGGATGGCGATGTCGGGCGCCCGGGAATCGGTGGCCGGATCGGTCAGCCGGGCGGCCAGGGCCGGACCGGTGAAGATCTCGCCGATGCCCAGTTCGTCCTGGTGGGCGGTCAGGGCCGCCACCGCCT
The DNA here is from genome assembly GCF_052115705.1 of Inquilinus sp. 2KB_23. Taxonomy (NCBI): domain Bacteria; kingdom Pseudomonadati; phylum Pseudomonadota; class Alphaproteobacteria; order Rhodospirillales; family Rhodospirillaceae; genus Inquilinus; species Inquilinus sp. 2KB_23. Next base: position 229,511 of record NZ_JBFRHF010000009.1, read on the forward strand.
CCGCAGCCTTGCCCTGGTCCTTGAGCCAGATGTAGGTCGCGTCGTCGGCGATCTCGAAGGCCAGGTTGCCGCCGATGATCTTGCCGTAGGCGGCGTCATCGATGCCGACCGTCCGGCCCGGCTGGATCGGCGACTGGCCGTGTTTGGCGCTGATGATGACGAGCGTGGAGTCCAGAAGCTTCCGGGTCGCCAGGGCCTGGACGATCGAACCGATCGACCGGCTGGTGTGCAGGATGGCGTCCTCGAGGCCGGGGCTCGGCGTCGCCTGCGCGTCGAGATAGCCCGCTCCGGCACTTTTCTGGCCGACGCTGACCGCCTGGAAGTTCAGGCCCAGGATCGTCGGGACGTCGGCCGCCCGCGCCCCGTCGCTGGTCTTGCCGTTGATCTCGTTGATCACGGCGGTGACCTTAAGATCGTCATTCGCCTCGGTGGCGGGAACCGTGGTGCCGGCCGACTGGACCTCCGGCGTGTACAGATCCTCGACGCCCTTGCCCGACGGCCCGTTGACCAGGTCGTAGGCCGGGTGCTTGTCCGCCCAGGCGGTGTGGCCGCCATGGCCGCGGATCACGTCGAAGACCGTGTTCACGCGCAGGAAGCTGTGCGGGTAGACCGGCTGGCAGCCGTTCTTTGGGTCGCGCGGCAGCCGCGCCGGGTCGATCGCCACCCCGCCATGCTTGCCGGCGCCGCCGTCGAGGGCGGTGTCGTCATAGTCGAGGTCCTCCGTGAACGCCGTCTCGGTGCCGACCGTCGAACAGTCCGACCCCGGCGGCGACAGCGTCCGATCGTAGGAATCATCATAATAGACGCCGGTCGAGCGCGGCGTGCCGCCGGTGATCTGCGCCAGGAGGCCCGGGAACGAGTCGGACGGGATCGGGGTCGCCGCGTTCACGTACCGAGTGCCCTTGACGGCAAGGGCGGCGAGCGGCGCGTCGGGATGGGCGGCGATCAGGTTTTCGAGATCGACGGCATGCAGGCCGTCGACGCTGATCAGCAGGACATGGCGGACGGGATCGGCCTGCGCCTGGCCCGATCCGATAAGCGCGGCGCCCGCCAGAACAGACGTCGCCAGCAGCCGATTGAGCATCGTCATAACCCGACCCTTTTGGGAAAGCATTTGTGAGGCCGGGATCATTCCACCGGCCCATGACAGATTTGTTGCTGCCGGGCCGACTATTCGGAACATTAACTAATGATAACCTGGAGCCACGTGGCGTGGCGTGGCGTCGGTCGGTCAGGCCGCGGCCCGGCCGCCCCGGCCATACAGCACCAGCATCAGGATGATGACGAGGCCGTAGATGATCTGCCGCCCGGCCTCGGGCATCTGCATCACCGACAGCACGCTCTGCAGCAGCACGATCAGGATGGTGCCGACCACGGTGCCGGCATAGCGGCCCTGGCCGCCCAGGATGTTGGTGCCGCCGATCACCACCGCCGCGATCGAGGGCAGCAGGTAGGTGTCGCCCATCGCCTGGTAGGCCTTGCTGGAATAGCCGGCCAGCAGGATGCCGGCGAGGGCGGCGCAGAAGCCGCACAGCACGAAACCGCCGACGATCACCAGCCGGGTGTTGACGCCGGAGAGGTAGGCCGCAGCCTCGCGGTTGCCGATGGCGTAGATGTAGCGGCCCATCGGCATGCGGGTCAGCAGGAACACCAGGGCCAGGGACAGCAGGATCCAGACGAACACTGCCATCGGGATGCCCAGCAGCTCGGTCTTGGCCAGGAACTCCATCGGCGGGGTCGCCATGCTGGTGGGCGAGAAGCCGCCGGTCAGCATCACCATCAGCCCGCGCAGCACGGTGTTGACGCCGAGGGTGAAGATCATCGACGGCACCCTGAGGAAGGCGACGCCCAGGCCGTTGAACAGCCCGACCAGCATGCCGACGCCCAGCCCGACCGGGATCGCCTCCGGCCCGCCGACCGCGGTCGCCAGCATGGCGGAGGCGGTGATCGTCCAGGGCACCGACAGGTCGATATGGCCCATCAGGATGACCAGCATCATGCCGGCCGCGATCACCCCCATGAACGACGCGACCTTGAGCTGTTGCAGCAGGTAGGTCGGCGAGAGGAAGGTTGCCGTGCCCTGGGTGATCATGGTGTAGGCGGTGCCGGCCATCAGGATCAGGATCACGAAGCCGCAGGCCACCAGGATCGGCCGGTCGACGGAGCGGAGGAAAGCGGTCATCGCGGTCCCTAGCCGAACAGATGCAGGCGGTTCTTGACGCTGAACACCCGGGCCGCGCCGATCGAGACGGCGGCCAGCAGGATCACGCCTTCGAACAGCGGCTGCAGCAGCGGGTTGGCCAGGAAGGCCAGGGCGCTGTCCTCCGGCACCACGCGGAAGCAGAAGGAGATCGCGCGCAGCACCATGACGCCGACGATCGAGGCGACGGCGCCGCCCGACCCGCCGAACAGCGAGGTGCCGCCGACCACCACCGCGGCGATCGAGTTCAGCGTGTAGGTGCCGGCCATCGAGGTGTCGGCGTTGCCGCTGCCGGTCTGCAGCGCCAGATACACGCCGGCCGCGGCGGCGAAGAAGCCGGACAGGGTGAAGGCGGCCAGCTTCGACCGGTCGATGGCCACGCCCGACATGAACGCCGCCTGCTCCGACGACCCGATGGCGTAGCAGCCGCGGCCGGTCACCGAATTCTTGAACGGCAGCCACACCAGCCCGACCATCAGCACCGCCAGGATCACCGGCACCGGGATCGCCTGGATGGCCTGGAACCAGCCCGGCAGGTCGCCGCCCCACCAGCCATAGGTGTCGGCCACGTCGAACAGGGTGTTGGACGCGGCCCAGGACAGGTCGGCATCGACCGCGCCGCCGGGCGTCGGCCGCAGGAACAGGGCGATGCCGATGAAGACGGCGCCGCTGGCCAGCGTGGCGATGATCGGCTGGATCCGGCCATAGACCACCAGCGCGCCGTTGACGAAGCCGGCCAGCACCCCGGTGGCGAGGCAGAGCACGACGCCGAGGGCGAGGTCCCAGCCGGTCCCGGTCAGGAGATGCGAGGCCAGGCAGTTCACCAGCGTCATCAGGGCGCCGACGGAGAGGTCGAGGCCGCCGAGCAGGACCGGCACGGTCTGCGCCATCGCCACCAGGGCGAGGGTGAAGGTCTCGTTGACGTTCTGGGCGATGACGTCGGCGCTGCCGCCGCGCGGGTGGTAGGCCGAGTACAGGCCGTAGAACAGGACGAACAGGCCAATCGCCAAAAGAAGGCCGCGATCGCTCGACCATCGGCGCATCGCGGCGGTCAAGTGGAGCTTCCCCGCAAGGCACACCCCCCACCGTCATTGCGAGGAGGCGAAGCCGACGAAGCAATCCATCGAGCCGTTCGCGCGGCCCGATGGATTGCTTCCCCCGGCTCAAGGCCGGGGTCGCAATGACGATCTTCGATGTTTTTCTGAGGTCCGGTCATGCGGGCATCGCCTCCGGCATCGCGTCGCCTGGGGCCAGGTTCAGGGCGCTGGCGACGATGTTGGTCTCGGTGATGTCCTCGCCCTCCAGGGTCCGGATCACCCGTCCGCCATATAGGATCATCACCCGGTCGCAGCAGCCGATCAGCTCGTCATAGTCGGTCGAATAGAGCAGGATCGCCGTGCCGGCATCGGCGAGGTCGCGCAGCAGCTGGTAGATCTCCTGCTTGGTGCCGACATCGATGCCGCGGGTCGGGTCGTTCAGCAGCACGATCCGCGCATCGGTCAGCAGCCATTTGGCGATGACCACCTTCTGCTGGTTGCCGCCCGACAGCGTGCCGACCGGGGCCGAGGCCGAGCCGAGCTTGATCTTCAGCGCCTCGACCATCCGGTCGATCCCGGCGCTTTCCTTGCGCCGGTCGACGGCCAGGAACTTGGTCATGCCGCCCAGCGCGGCCAAAGTGATGTTCTCGCCCACCGACATCGGCAGCAGCAGGCCCTCGGTCTTGCGATCCTCCGGGATCAGCGCCATGCCGATGCCGGCGCGCTTGGCACCGCGGGGGCTGCCGATCCGGCAGGGCTTGCCGTCGATCAGGATGTCGCCTTCGACGCCACGCAGCACGCCGAACAGGGCCAGCAGCAGGTCGCGCTGGCCCTGGCCGTCCAGCCCGCCCAGGCCGACGATCTCGCCGCGGCCGACCGTCAGCGAGATGTCGGCCAGGCGGTCGGTCCAGCGCAGGTTGCGGGTCTCCAGCACCGGCGTCGGTGCCGCGGTCCTGGCCGGCTTCGGCGGATACACATTGTGGATCTCGCGGCCGATCAGCATGTGCACCACCTCGTCATTGGTGCGCGCGCCGGCCGGGAAGGTGTCGATGTGACGGCCGTTGCGGAACACCGAGCAGGTGTCGCACAGCGCCTTGATCTCCGGCATGCGGTGGGAGATGTAGAGGATGCCCAGGCCGTCGCGCCGCAGCTGGTGCAGCAGGGTGTAGACCTTCTCGACATCCGCCGCGGTCAGCGCCGAGGTCGCCTCGTCCAGGATCAGCAGGCGCGGGTCGCGCCCCAGCGCCTTGGCGATCTCGACCATCTGCCGCCGCGACAGGGGCAGGGCCTTGACCGGCATCCGCGGGTCGATGTCGGCGCAGCCGACCCGGGCCAGCAGCTCTTCCGCCCGCCGGCGCTGGCCCCGCTGGTCGATCAGGCCGAACCGCGTGGGCGGCCGGGTGATGCAGATGTTGTCGGCGACCGACAGATCCGGCATCAGCGACAGCTCCTGGAACACGCAGACAACGCCGGCCGCATTCGCCGCCTGGGGCGAGGCGAAGCTGATCGGCCGGCCATCGACCTGCATCTCGCCGGCGCTGGGCTGCACCACGCCCGATATGATCTTGATCAGCGTGCTCTTGCCGGCGCCGTTCTCGCCCAGCACGCCGTGGATCGAGCCGGGGCGGGCCGCGAAATCGACCTCGCGCAGGGCGTGCACGCCGCCATAGTGCTTGCTGACCCCGGCCAGACGCACCAGTGGCGGCGTGTCGGCTGCACTCATCGGCCCGTTCCGGAAGTTGCGACAGTGACTGGAAACAAAGACCCGTCATCGCGAGCCCCGGAGGGGCGTGGCGATCCAGCGGCACCGCTCTCTGGATCGCCACGGCGCTGCGCGCCTCGCGATGACGGCTTCAGGATCGGCATGAATTCCACGTGCCGAGGGCCGGTCCTACTTGTTGTCCGCGTTCTGGGCCATGATCTGCGGTGCCTTGAACGTAATGCCGCAGGGTTCGAACGCGTTCGGGGCGAAGAAGTCGACCGTCAGGTCCGACCAGTAGTTCTCGCCGTCCTTCAGCGTCTTGTAGTCCGCCACCGGGATCGGGATCGACACCATCTGCGGCATCGTCTCGCCCTTCAGCGCGGCGATCGCGGCCTTCATCGCGATGGCCACCAGGGCCGGCGACTGGCCGTAGGACAGGCCCTTCAGCCCCTGGTCCTTGTACTGGACGATCTGCTGGCGGAACAGGTTCTCGCCTTCGCCGGCCATCGGCACCAGCGGCTGCTTGGCGTCGAGCAGCGCCTGCACCGTGCCGTTCGACCCGCCCTGGGTGAAGATGCCGTCGAAATGGCCATGCACGGCCAGGGCGTCGGCGGTGGCCTTCTGCGAATCGCCCGGCGCCCAGTTGCCGACGACCTCGACGATGTCATAGGGCTTGCCCGAGGCCTTCATCGTGGTCTGGAAGCCTTCGTGCCGGTCGCGGTCGACCGAATTGCCCGGGACGCCGCGCACCTCGAGGATCTTGCCGCCGTTCGGCACGTTCTCGACCAGGAACTTGGCCGACATCACGCCCATGGCGGTCTGGTCCTCGTTGACCTGCATCACCTCGGTGGTGTCGAGGGTGTTGTCGAACGGCACCAGCACGACGTTCTTGCGGTTGGCCAGCTTGATCACCCGGTCGAAGCCGGTGGTGCTGACCGCGTTGACCACGATCGCGTCATAGCCCTGGTTGATGAAATCCTCGATCGCGCCCAGCTGCGCCGCCGCGTCGTTGCCGGTGGAGATCACCTTGAATTCCTTGATGTCCTTGGCGACATCCGGCAGCGCGGCATAGGCCTTGGCGGTCTGGATCATCTGGATGCGCCAGATGTTGCCGACGAAGCCGTTGACCAGGGCAATGCGGAACGGCCCCTGATGGGCGTCCCATTTCATGTATTTCGTGTCCTTGTCCCAGGGCGCGAAGCACTGGGGCAGGGCGCCCGGCCCGGCCACGATCTTCGGCGCGGCGGATGCCGGCACCGACAGCGCGGACACGGAGAGCAAGGCGGCCGCAGCAATTGCGGCGACATGGCGAAGCAGCATTCGGTCCTCCCTGAAATTGGGCTTTGCCCTGCGAACGATTGAAACTCGTCCGACATAATTTGCGAGGTGAATCTTGCTCCGAACCGGCCCCGGCGTCAATCATCAGACCGTTGCCCAAAAGGTGAGACTCCCCTTCGAATGGTGTGGAGGCCAGACCGGCGTTTCACGGGGATGGCGCGGCCCAAAAGTCCGACGTAAAGTGGGGCAGCCCAGGATTGCCAGGCAAAACCCAAGAGACCCGCACCAAGTCCATGCCCAGCCCCAGCCTCTTCATCCGCCTGAACCGCGATGACAACGTCGTCCTCGCCCGCGCCGACATCACGCCGGGCACGCCGATCCCGGAGGAGGGGGTGACCACTGCCGGCCATATCCCGGCCGGCCACAAGATGGCGACCCGCCCGATCGCGGCGGGCGAGCCGATCCGCCGCTACAACCAGATCATCGGCTTCGCCACCGAGGCGATCGGCACCGGCGAGCACGTCCATGTCCAGAATTGCGCCATGGGCGATTTCGAGCGCGACTACGCCTTCTGCGCCGACGCCAAGCCGACCGCGATGCTGCCGGAGTCGGAGCGGGCGACGTTCCAGGGCTTCCGCCGCGCCAACGGCCGCGTCGGCACCCGCAACTACATCGGCATTCTCTCGTCGGTGAACTGCTCGGCCACCACCAGCCGGATGATCGCGGCGCATTTCGAGCGCTCCGGCATCCTCGAGCAGTTCCCGCATGTCGACGGCGTGGTGGCGATCACCCATTCCACCGGCTGCGGCATGGCGGATACCGGCGAAGGCTACGACAACCTGCAGCGCACCCTGTGGGGCTATGCCCGCAACCCCAACTTCGCCGGGGTGCTGATGATCGGCCTGGGCTGCGAGGTCAACCAGATCGACTTCCTGCTCGAGGCCTATCAGGTCGAGCGCGGGCCGCTGTTCCAGACCATGAACATCCAGAACCTGGGCGGCACCCGCAAGACGGTCGACCATTGCATCGCCAAGGTGATGGAGATGCTGCCGGAGGCGGACAAGGCCCGGCGCGAGACCGTGCCGGTCAGTGAGCTGATGGTGGCGCTGCAATGCGGCGGCTCGGACGGGTATTCCGGCATCTCGGCCAACCCCGCCTTGGGCGCCGCGGTCGACCTGCTGGTCCGCCACGGAGGCAGCGCCGTGCTGTCGGAGACGCCGGAGATCTACGGCGCCGAGCACCTGCTGACCCGGCGCGCGGTCAACCGCCAGGTCGGTGAGAAGCTGATCGCCCGGATCAAGTGGTGGGAAGGCTACACCAGCCGCAACGGCGGCGAGATGAACAACAACCCGTCGCCGGGCAACAAGCGCGGCGGCCTGACCACGATCCTGGAGAAGTCGCTGGGCGCCGCGGCCAAGGGCGGCACCACCAACCTGGTCGAGGTCTACAAGTATGCCGAGCAGATGACGGCCAAGGGCTTCGTGTTCATGGACACGCCCGGCTACGACCCGGCCTCGGCCACCGGCCAGGTGGCGGGCGGGGCGCAGATCGTCTGCTTCACCACCGGCCGCGGCTCGGTCTCCGGCTTCAAGCCGGCGCCCTGCATCAAGGTCGCCACCAACTCCGCCATGTACCGGCACATGGAGGAGGACATGGACATCAACTGCGGCACCATCATCGATGGCGACGAGTCGATCGAGGCGGCCGGCCGCCGGATCTTCGACGTGTTCCTGGCGACGGCGTCCGGCGCCCAGACCAAGAGCGAGGCCCAGGGCTTCGGCGACAACGAGTTCGTGCCATGGCAGATCGGCGCGGTGATGTAAGGGGACTGGAGGTCCACTTTCTTTGTCATTGCCCGGCTTGACCGGGCAATCCAGGGGCCACCAAGAGCCGCTCCGGCCGCCCCTGGATGCCACGGTCAAGCCGTGGCATGACAGCTTAAAACTGGTGATTTGCGGTCAACCGACGCTTGCGAGACAAGCCCGGAAGAGAAGCGGGAAGGGACATCCATGAAGCAGTACATCTCGGTCGCGGCCAGCCTGCCGGCGGATGCCGATCGCGCCACGCTGGTCGGCCGGGTCTGGCTGCCGCAGGTGGAGGGGCCGGCCGTGGTCGCCCTGCGCGGCGGTCAGGTGATCGACATCACCCGCGCGGCGCCGACCATCACCGACCTGATCTCCGCCGCCGACCCGGTGGCGCTGGCCAAGTCCGACGGCCCGGCGATCGGCAGCATCGCCGACCTGCTGGCCAATGCCGACGAGACCAGCCGCGACGCGTCGAAGCCCTGGCCGCTGGCCCCGGTCGACCTGCAGGCGGTCAAGGCCGCCGGCGTCACCTTCGTCGCCTCGATGCTGGAGCGGGTGATCGAGGAGCAGGCGCGCGGCGACGCCACCAAGGCCGACGCCATCCGCCAGCGCATCGTCTCGATCATCGGCGACGACCTCGCCGCCATCCGCCCCGGCTCGGCCGAGGCGCAGCGGATCAAGGACGTGCTGCTGGCCCAGGGCGCCTGGTCGCAGTATCTCGAGGTCGGCATCGGCCCGGACGCCGAGATCTTCACCAAGAGCCAGCCGATGTCCTCGGTCGGCCTCGGCGCCGAGATCGGCATCCTCCCGATCTCGACCTGGAACAACCCGGAGCCCGAGATCGTGCTGGTGGTAGCGCCCAGCGGCACCGTCGTCGGCGCCACCCTCGGCAACGACGTCAACCTGCGCGACCTCGAGGGCCGCAGCGCGCTGCTGCTCGGCAAGGCCAAGGACAACAACGCCTCCTCCGCGATCGGCCCCTTCATCCGGCTGTTCGACGGCGGCTTCGGCATCGACGACATCCGCAAGGCCGACCTGGCGATGGCGGTGCACGGGCCCGAGGGCTACACCCTGCAGGGTCACAGTTCGATCTCGAAGATCAGCCGCGATCCGCTCGACCTCGCCGGCCAGCTGCTGGGCCCGAACCATCAGTACCCGGACGGGGCGGTGCTGTTCCTCGGCACCATGTTCGCGCCGACCGACGACCGCGACGCGCCGGGCATGGGCTTCACCCACAAGATCGGCGACATCGTCACCATCTCGACGCCCACGCTCGGCACCCTGGTCAACCGGGTGAACCACACCGACAAGATCGCGCCCTGGCAGTTCGGTGTCCGGGCGCTGATGGCCAGCTTGGCGAAGCGCGGGCTGCTGTAGGCACTAGCCTAGGCAACCCGTCCTAATCGAAGCGGCTGAAATCCGGCTTCCGCTTCTCCAGGAAGGCGGTGAAGGCCTCCTTGGCCTCGGCGGATTTCAGCTGGGTGCCGAAGGCCTCGACCTCCAGGGTCATGGCCTCGCGCACCGCGGCCTGGTGCGGCGCCCGCAGCAGCGCCTTGGTCTGGCGCAGCGCCGCCGGCGGCAGGGCGGCCAGCCGCGCCGCCACGGCGGTGAGTTCGGCGTCCAACGTGGTCTCGGCGATCAGCCGGGTGATCAGCCCGGCGGCCAGCGCCGCCTCGGCGTCGAAGCCCTCGCCGGTCAGCAGCCACCACGAGGCCTTCAGCCGGCCGGCGGCCGCGGGCAGCAGCAGGGTGGACGCCGCCTCCGGCACCAGGCCGAGCTGGACGAAGGGCAGCTGGAACCGGGCCGAGGGCGTGGCCAGCACCACGTCGCAATGCAGCAGCATGGTGGTGCCGATGCCGATCGCGGCGCCGCGGATCCCGGCGACCAGCGGCTTGGGAAAGGCGGCCAGCGCATCGAAGAAGTCCAGCACCGGCCGCAGCCCGGTCTCGCCGCCGGTGGCGAGGAAGTCGGCGATGTCGTTGCCGGCGGAGAAGTCGTCGCCGCCGCGCAGGATGACCAGGCGCACCGCCGGGTCTGCCGCGGCCGCCTGCAGGGCCGCGGTCAGACCCTGGTACATCGCCATGTTGATGGCGTTCTTCTTCTCCGGCCGGTTCAGCCGGATGGTCATGGCCGGGCCGTTGGTTTCGGTCAGGATCGGATCGGTCATGGCGGTGCTCCCTGGGTCGCTGCTGCGCCACGCTAGAGAGGTGATCCTATCCCTGTCGAGCGGGTTGCGCCGGGGCTACCCGCCGGCCGGCCCGTCGCAGAGGGATCAGCCGATCAGAGAGCGGGCGACGGCGACGCCGGTGGCGAAGCAGCCCTGCAGCAGGTAGCCGCCGGTCGGTGCCTCCCAGTCCAGCATCTCGCCGCAGGCGTAAAGGCCGGGCAGGGCGCGCAGTTCCAGGCCCGGCGTCAGCGCCTCGGCCCGGATGCCGCCGGCGGTGGAGATGGCGCGATCCAGCGGCCGGATGCCGGTCAGGCGCAGCGGCACCGCCTTGATCGCCGCAGCCAGTGCCTCCGGCGTCGCCAGAGCGTCGGGCGGGAAGCCCTCGCGCAGCAGCGGATAGGCCCAGCCGGGGAGTGACAGGGCGCGGCGCAGCCGGTTCGGGGCGCTGTCGCTGCTGCCGGTGTGGCCCAGCCGTTCCGAGGCCTCGGCCAGGCTCATGTCGGGTCTCAGGTCGAGCACCAGGGTTGCACTGCCCTCGCGCCCGATCGCCTCGCGCAGTTCGGGCCCGAGGGCGTAGACGGCGCCGCCCTCGATGCCGCTTGCGGTGATCACCGCCTCGCCTCGCACCATGCGTCCGGCGAAGGACAGGGCGATGCGCTTCAGCGGCGTGCCGGCGAAGCGGTCGCGCAGATGGCTCGACCAGGCGATGTCGAAGCCGCCATTGGCCGGGGCCAGGGGCGTGATCGCCACGCCGCGCGCCGCCAGGACCGGGGCCCAGGCGCCGGTGCCGCCGAGGCGCGGCCAGCTGGCGCCGCCCAGCGCCAGGATGGTGGCGTCGGCCTCGACCGGGGCCTCGCCCTCCGGCCCGTGCAGCACCGGCCGGCCGTCATCGGTCAGCCCCGTCCACTCGTGCCGGGTGTTGAATGTCACATTGAGGCTGTCGAGCCGGCGCAGCCAGGCGCGCAGCAGCGGCGAGGCCTTCAGGCTCTGCGGGAACACCCGCCCGCTCGACCCGACGAAGGTCGGGATGCCGAGGTCGTGGCTCCACGCCTGCAGGTCGTCTGGGGTGAAGGCGCGGACCAGCGGCTCCATCCACGCCCGGGCGGTCCCATAGCGGGTGACGAACTGGTCCAGCGGCTCGGAATGGGTCAGGTTCAGCCCGCCGCGCCCGGCCATCAGGAACTTCCGACCCACCGTCGGCATGCGGTCGTAGACGGTGACGCGCCGCCCAGCCTCGGCCAGGCGCTGCGCGGCGATCAGCCCGGCGGGGCCGCCGCCGATGATGGTGATGGACTGGGGCAAGGGGACAGCCGGATGTTGCGGGGCGCGGACCCTACCGCGTCCGGCCCCCGAGGCCAAGCCGCGTGCCGCAAGTCCGGTTCCCCACGCCCTATTCTGTCATGCCACGGCTTGACCGTGGCATCCAGGGCGGCCAAAGCGGCTCTGTGTGGCCCCTGGATTGCCCGGTCAAGCCGGGCAATGACAAGGAGTGGAGGGCGGAGTTGGGTCAGCTGAAGTTCATCATCACGTGCCGCAGCACGGTGTAGTCCTCCAGCCCGTACATCGACATGTCCTTGCCGTAGCCGGACATCTTCAGCCCGCCATGCGGCATCTCGGCGGTCAGGGTGAAGTGGGCGTTGACCCAGACGCAGCCATACTGCAGCCGGGCCGAGGTCTTCAGCGCCGTCTTCACATTGCTGGTCCAGACCGAGGAGGCGAGGCCGTAGTCGCTGTCATTGGCCCAGGCGATCGCGGCGTCCGGGTCGTCGAAGCGGGTGACCGAGACCACCGGGCCGAACACCTCCTTGCGCACGATCTCGTCGGTCTGCAGCGCGCCGGCCACCAGGGTCGGCTTGAAGAAGAAGCCGCCGCCCTCGGCCTTGCCGCCGCCGGCCAGGATCTCGGTGTGCTTCTGCGCCGCCGCGCGCTCGACGAAGCTGGCCACCCGCTCGCGCTGGCGCTCGCTGATCAGCGGCCCGATCTCGCTCGCGGCATCGTCCGGCGCGCCGTATTTCAGGGTGGAGACGGCGCTGGCCAGGTCGGCCACCAGGCGGTCGTAGATCTTGGGCCCGGCATAGACCCGACAGGCGGCGGTGCAGTCCTGGCCGGCATTGTAGAAGCCGCCGGCGCGCACGCCCGCCACCACCGCCTCGAGGTCGGCGTCGTCGAACACCAGCACCGGCGCCTTGCCGCCGAGCTCGAGATGGGTGCGCTTCAGGGTCTTGGCCGCGGATTGCAGCACCTTCTGGCCGGTGGCGATGTCGCCGGTCAGCGACACCATCCGCACCTGCGGATGGCTGGTCAGGGCCGAGCCGACAGTCTCGCCGCGCCCGGTGACGATGTTGATCACGCCCTTCGGGAACAGCTCGGCCAGGGTGCGAGCCAGGCGCAGCGCGGTCAACGGCGTCTGCTCCGACGGCTTCATCACCACGGTGTTGCCGGCGGCCAGCGCCGGGGCGACCTTCCAGGCCAGCATCATCAGCGGGTAGTTCCACGGCGCGATCGACCCGACCACGCCGATCGGGTCGCGCCGGATCATGCTGGTGTGGTTGGCGACGTATTCCCCGGCGGCCGACCCGGTCAGGCAGCGGGTGGCGCCGGCGAAGAAGCGGAAGGTGTCGACGATCGCCGGGATCTCGTCCTCCAGCACCCGGGCGTAGGGCTTGCCGCAGTTCAGCGATTCCAGCCGGGCATAGGTCTCGGCGTCGCGCTCGATCGCGTCGGCCAGCTTGAGCAGATGCCCCGCGCGCTGGGCCGGGGTGGTCTGCGACCAGCCGTCGAAGGCCCGCGCCGCGGCGGCGACGGCCTGGTTGAGCTGGGCCTGCGAGGCTTCCGGCACATCGACCACCAGCGTGCCGGTCGCCGGGTTCAGCACCTTCTCGGCCGGGCCTTCGCCGCGGACCAGGGCGCCGTCGATCAGAAGCTCGATGTCCATGGACTGTCTCCGTTTACTTGCCGGTTCCCGAGAAATCATGGGTGTCGCGGGTCAGGTAATAGGCGCCGAGGATCGGCAGGAAGGTGACGACGATGACGATGATGGCGACCACATTGGTCACCGGCCGCTGCCGCGGCTTGATCAGCTCGGTCAGCATCCAGATCGGCAGGGTCTGCTGCTGCCCGGCGGTGAAGGTGGTGACGATGACTTCGTCGAAGCTCAGCGCGAAGGCCAGCATGCCGCCGGCCAGCAGCGCGGTGGCGATGTTCGGCAGCACCACGTGGCGGAAGGTCTGGAACCCGTCGGCGCCGAGGTCCATCGACGCCTCGATCAGCGAGCCGGAGGTGCGGCGGAACCGGGCCAGCACGTTGTTGTAGACCACGACGATGCAGAAGGTGGCGTGGCCGATGACGATGGTCCAGAAGCTGAACGGGATCTCCAGCAGCGCATAGGCCGAGCGCAGGGCGATGCCGGTGATGATGCCGGGCAGGGCGATCGGCAGGATGATCAGCAGCGACAGCGTCTCGCGCCCGAAGAACTTGCTGCGCCAGACCGCGGCCGCGGCGCAGGTGCCCAGCACGATGGCCAGCAGCGTCGACATCGCCGCCACCCGGACCGACAGTCCCAGCGCCGCCCAGATGTCCGGCCGGTCGAACCAGGCCACGCCGAACCAGTGCAGCGTCAGGTCCGGCGGCGGGAACTGGAAGGTCTTCTCGTCGCTGGAGAAGGCGTAGAGCAGGATGAACAGCAGCGGCAGGTGCAGGAACAGGATGCCGCCGAGCGCCGCCAGCCGCAGCCCGTGCGGGGCGCGGATGCCGCTGGTGACCTTGCCCTTGGCATCAGAGCGCATCGAAGGCCCCCAGGCGTTTCGCCACGGTGAGGTAGATGCCCATGATCACGATCGGCACCACGGTGAAGGCGGCGGCCAGCGGCACATTGCCGGCGGTGCCCTGCAGCTGCAGAACCACCTGGCCGATGAACGGCCGCGACGACCCGATGATGCCGGGGATGATGTAGTCGCCCAACGTCAGCGAGAAGGTGAAGATCGATCCGGCGACCACGCCCGGGAAGGCCAGCGGCAGGATCACGGTGCGGAAGGTCTGGCCGGGCCTGGCGCCGAGATCGGCCGAGGCTTCGGTCAGCGACCGCGGCACCCGCTCCAGCGACGCCTGCAGCGGCAGGATCATGTAGGGCAGCCAGATGTAGGTGAACACCAGGGCGGTGCCGATATAGGCGCTGGACAGGGACGGCCCGCCGACCACCGGCAGGGCCAGGATGCCGTCCAGCAGCCAGGTTAGGTGCAGCTGGCCGGCCAGCCAGGTGATCACACCCTCGCGGGCCAGGATCAGCTTCCAGGCATAGACCTTGACCAGGTAGCTCGACCACAGCGGCAGCATGATCGCGATGTAGAACGCCGCCTTGGCCCGGCCGCGGGCGTAGCGCGCGACGTAGTAGGCGATCGGAAAGGCGATCAGGGCGCAGATCACGGTGACGGCGGCCGCCATGGTCGCCGTGCGCAGCACGATGTCCATGTTGGCGGCGGTGAACAGGTCGCCATAGGTCGACAGGGTGAATTCCGGAACGATCATCCCGGTGAAGCCGTCGACCGAATAGAAGCTCTGCAGCAGCAGCGCGAACAGCGAGCCGAGATAGATCACCCCGAGCCACAGCACCGGCGGCACCAGCAGCAGGATCAGCACCAGCCAGCCGTTGCGGTACAGCAGGCGGGAGGCGCGGCGGCCGAAGCCGTCCGCGGCCGGGGCGGGCAGGGTGGCGGCGATCATGCCGCGACATCCGCTTGCGGATGCGCCGCGACGTCCGCCAACGGATGGGCGTGGTCGCGGCGCCAGCTCAGCCGCACGGCCTCGCCGGGTGATTTCGGCGCGGTGTCGAGGTTGGATTCGATCACATCGATGGCACCGCCGGGCGCCAGCGCCACGCGGTAGCGGGTGGTGGCGCCGAGGAAGCTGACGCCGTCGACCGTGCCGGCGACCTCGACCGAATCCGCCGGCACGGCCTGGCCGTCGACCAGGATGCGGATGCGCTCCGGCCGCAGGGCGAAGGCCCGGTCCTGGCCCATCAGCTTTCCGGCGGTAGCGGCGTCGACCATGTTGGAGGCGCCGACGAAGCCGGCGACGAAGGCGGTGGCCGGGCGGTCGTAGATCGCGCTCGGCGTGTCGATCTGCTCGACCCGGCCGAGGTTGAACACCGCCACCCGGTCGCTCATCGCCAGGGCCTCGCCTTGGTCGTGGGTGACATAGACGAAGGTGATGCCGACCTGGCGCTGCAGCGCCTTCAGCTCCTCCTGCATCGCCTCGCGCAGCTTGAGGTCGAGGGCGCCGAGCGGTTCGTCCAGCAGCAGGACGGAGGGGCGGTTGACCAAGGCGCGGGCCAGGGCGACGCGCTGGCGCTGGCCGCCGGACAGTTGGGCCGGCCGCCGCCCGGCGAAATCGCCGAGCTTGACCATGCCGAGCATCGCCTCGGCCTGGCGGCGGCGTTCGGCCTTGGGCACCCGGCGGATCATCAGGCCGTAGGCCACGTTCTCCCAAACGCTCATATGCGGGAACAGGGCGTAGTCCTGGAACACGGTGTTGACGTCGCGGTCATAGGGCGGGGTGGCGGACACGTCGCGGCCGTGCAGCAGCAGGTGGCCCGCGGTCGGCTGCTCGAAGCCGGCGATCAGGCGCAGGCAGGTGGTCTTGCCCGAGCCGGAGGGGCCGAGCATCGAGAAGAACTCGCCGTCGCGGATCTCGAAGCTGACGTCGTTGACCGCTCGCACCGCCCCGAAATGGCGGCTGACATGGTCGAAGCGGACGGCGCTGCTGCTGTCGGTCATGGGTATGCCGTGCCTTGCTGATAGGCGAGCGGATGGCGAAGCGTTGTCCGCCGCAATACACATCGTCATTCCCGCGGAAGCGGGAATCTCTTCGGGTGATGTCCCTTTGAGATCCCCGCTTTCGCGGGGATGACGGAAGAAGAGTGGGAGCGGCGTCCCAGGATCCGGAACGCCGCTCTAGGACCTATCTACCGCCCAGGATGGCGATGTAGTCCGTGGTCCAGCGCAGATACGGGACGCAGCCTTCCGGATGGTCGGTGCATTGCTGGCGCGGCGTGGTCCAGAAGTGGATCTTGTCGAAATTGTCGAAGCCGTTGGCCTTGCAGCCCTCGGCGCCGAGCAGCTCGTTGCCCTCGCAGGCCGCCGGCACCACCGGCACCGAGCCGAACCAGGCGGCCAGGTCGCCCTGCGCCTTCTTGTTCAGCGAATGCTCGATCCACTTGTAGGCGCAGTTCGGATGCGCCGCGTCGGCGTGCAGCATGGTGGTGTCGGCCCAGCCGGTCGCGCCTTCCTCGGGGATGACGCTGGCGATCGGCTTGTTCTGCGACTTCAGCAGGTTGACCTGGAACGGCCAGGTCGAGGAGGCGACCACGCCCTCGTTGATGAAGTCGTCGACCTGCACCGCGGCGTCGTGCCAGTAGCGCACCACCAGCTGGCGCTGGCCGCGCAGCAGGTCGGTCGCCGCCTTGTACTGCTCCTCGTTCAGCTGATACGGGTCCTTGATGCCCAGCTCGGGCTTGTGCTTCATCAGGTATAGCGCCGCGTCGGCGATGTAGATCGGCCCGTCATAGGCCTCGACCCGGCCCTTGTTCGGCTTGCCGTCGGGCAGGGTCTGCGGCTCGAACACCACGCTCCAGCTCTTCGGTGGCTCCTTGAACACCTCGGTGTTGTAGGCCAGCACGTTCGGCCCCCACTGGTAGGGCACGCCGTAATGCTTGCCGTCGACGGTGAACCAGGGCGCGTCCTGCAGCCGCTTGTCGACGGTCTTCCAGCTCGGGACCAGGTCGGTGTTGATCTCCTGCACCCGCTTTCCGTAGATCAGGCGCAGGCTGGCGTCGCCGGAGGCGGTGACGAGGTCGAAGCCGCCCTCGTTCATCAGCGCCACCATCTCGTCCGAGGTGCCGGCGATCTTGACGTTGACCTTGCAGCCGGTCTCCTTCTCGAAGCCGGTGACCCAGTCATAGGCCTTGTCGGTGTCGCCGCGCTCGACGTAGCCGGCCCAGGCGACGATGTCGACCTGGCCTTCGCCCGCGCCGATCGCCGTCAGCGGCGCGGCAACGGCCAGGGTGGTGGTGCAGAACACGGCCAGGGCGCTGCCCAGGGCCAGGCTCCGGCGTAGACGCGATCCCATCTTGTTCTCCCCGTTGTTCGTTCGACGTCGTTGGGAAGAAGCGTAGGTCCGTTGCCGGGATGGCGAGAAATATGAAATATCCTGATTTTCTATCGGTAAAACCGATGGCTAAAGCGACCGCAGCCGTGGAGCCGGGTGCGTCCGCGCCACCTGGATGAAGGTCTCGGCCTGGACCGAGAGGGGCGAGCCGCGGCGCCAGACCACGCCGACATCCAGCGTCGGCAGCGGGTCGGCGATCGGCCGCGCCTCGATCCGGTCGCCTTCCAGCGACCACGGGCGGTAGGCCATGTCGGGCAGGATGGCGACGCCGGCGCCGGTCGCCACCAGGCTGCGCACGGCCTCGACCGAGGCGGTGCGCAGCACCCGCTCCGGGATCAGCCCGGCGGCCCGCCAGAACAGGTCGCTGGCCTCAACGATCTCGTCCACCGCCAGGGCGATCAGCGGCTCGCCGACGATCTCGGCCAGCGGGATCGCCTCGCGCCCCATGAAGCGGTGGTCCGGTGGCAGCCACAGCCGGCTTTCGGAGCGGACCAGGACCTCGCTCTCCAGCGCGTCGCGGTTCTCCAGGGTCGAGACGATCATCACCGCGACCGTGATCTCGCCGTTGATCAGCAGATGCTCGATATAGGTGCGCTCCTCCTCGATCACCTGCACCGTGACGTTGGGGAACACCCGGCGGAACCGGGCCAGCAGGTCGGCCAGGAAATAGCCGGAGACCATGGTGGTGACACCGAGGGGCAGGGTGCCCTGGACCGCCTCGGGCAGGGTCTTCAGCGCGTTCTGGGCGTCGGCCACCGCGGCCAGGATGACGCGGGCGTGGCGCAGGAACTGGTGGCCGGGATAGGTCAGGATCACGCCGCGGGCGTGGCGCTCGAACAGGCGCGCGCCGGTCTGCTCCTCCAGCGCCTTCAGCGCGTCGGTGATCGCCGATTGCGAGATGCCGACCGCCGCGGCGCCGCCGGAGACCGATCCGGCCTCGGCCACCGCGGTGAAATAGGCGATCTGGCGCAGAGTGACGTTCATGGGGTCGAGCGTCCCGCGCGGCGGGGATTATCTGCAAGAAAAATCGATGGCTGGCGCTATCACTCAAGCGAAACCGAACGGAAATAATCGGTCGCGCAGCGCAGGTCAGGATTGCAACCCTCGGCGGGGCTTGACTTTTGTGCGCTGCGCAACGACATTCCGGTCGCTGCAGAAGCAGCCGTCGGCAACCGATCGCGTGAACGCGCCCCTTGGGGATGTGTCCTGTCGGTCCCGATCGAATCCATCCGACTGCCCAGATCGCGCGGGGCGTCATCGTCAACCCCGCGCTCTTCCCCACGACGCCCGTACACACGGAGTCGGTGGTTCGGCGTCGTCGTTACCGAAAGCACCCTTTTGACCAATTTCACTGATCTCGGCCTCAATCCGCTCCTTCTTAAGGCGCTGACCGCCGAGAACTACGAGACGCCGACGCCGATCCAGGCGCAGGCCATCCCCCATCTCATGCAGGGCCGTGACCTGCTGGGCGTCGCCCAGACCGGCACCGGCAAGACTGCCGCCTTCGCCCTGCCCATCCTGCACCGCCTGATGGCCGACCGGCGCACCGCGCCGCGCCGCGGCTGCCGCGTGCTGGTGCTGAGCCCGACCCGCGAGCTGGCCAGCCAGATCGCCGAGAGCTTCCGCGTCTACGGCCGCCACCTGCCGCTGACCCGCACCACCGTGTTCGGCGGCGTCGGCATGGGCCCGCAGATCCGCACCATGGCGCAGGGCGTCGACGTCCTGGTCGCCACCCCGGGCCGCCTGCTGGACCTGATGTCCCAGGGCGCCATCCGGCTCAGCGACCTCGAGGTCTTCGTCCTGGACGAGGCCGACCAGATGCTGGACATGGGCTTCATCCATGCCATCCGGAAGATCGTCGCCACCATCCCGGCGAAGCGCCAGAGCCTGTTCTTCTCGGCCACCATGCCGACCGACATCGCCGACCTCGCCGGCCGCCTGCTGACCGACCCGGTCAAGGTGGCGGTGACCCCGGTCGCGACCACGGCCGAGCGGATCGAGCAGCGCGTCATGTTCGTCGAGAAGGACGACAAGCGCTCGCTGCTGATCGAGATCCTGCGTGACGAGGCCATCCGCCGCGTCCTGGTGTTCACCCGCACCAAGCACGGCGCCGACCGCGTCGCCAAGCAGCTGACCCAGGCCGGCATCAACGCCGATGCCATCCACGGCAACAAGTCGCAGAGCCAGCGCGAGCGGGCCCTGCTGGGCTTCCGCAACGGCAAGGTCCGGGTGCTGGTGGCCACCGACATCGCCGCCCGCGGCATCGATGTCGACGGCGTCACCCATGTCGTCAACTTCGAGCTGCCGAACGTGCCGGAAAGCTACGTCCACCGTATCGGCCGCACCGCGCGCGCCGGCGCCGAGGGCATGGCGATCTCGTTCTGCGATGTCGAGGAGCGGGCGTTCCTGCGCGACATCGAGAAGCTGATCCGCCAGCCGGTTCCGGTGGTCGAGGACCACGCCTACCGCTCGACCGTGCCGTTCCGCC
This sequence comes from Inquilinus sp. 2KB_23, assembly GCF_052115705.1. Classification (NCBI taxonomy): domain Bacteria; kingdom Pseudomonadati; phylum Pseudomonadota; class Alphaproteobacteria; order Rhodospirillales; family Rhodospirillaceae; genus Inquilinus; species Inquilinus sp. 2KB_23. Next base: position 249,349 of record NZ_JBFRHF010000009.1, read on the forward strand.
AGGGTGGGGCCGGTCCGGCCCCGCGCCAGAACCAGAGCCGCGGCCGGCCGCATGGCCAGGGGCAGCGGCCCCAGGGCCAGCGCCCGCATGGCCATGGTCATCAGGGGCAGGGCCAGCGTCCGTCGCACCAGGGCCATGGCGCCGATCGTCCGGCGCGCCAGGTAGCGGCCCCGGCCAATGACGGCGGCTCCGCGCCGATGCGTCGCCGGTCGCCCGCCGGCCGGTAAGGTAACCATGACGGCCGGGGCCAAGGCTTGGCTCCGGCCGGTTTGACAGTAGACTGCGTCCATGCCGCGCAATCCCACGCACCGCCTCTCCGTGGCGCCGATGATGGACTGGACGGACCGGCATTGCCGGTTTTTCCTGCGCCTGATCTCGCGCCACGCTTTGCTCTACACCGAGATGGTGACCACCGGCGCGGTGCTGCATGGCGACCGCGACCGCATCCTGGGCTTTTCCGGGCCCGAGCATCCGGTCGCGCTGCAGCTCGGCGGCAGCGACCCCGAGGCGATGGCGAAGTCCGCCGCGATCGGGGCCGAGCGCGGCTATGACGAGATCAACATCAATGTCGGCTGCCCCAGCGACCGGGTGCAGTCCGGCCGTTTCGGCGCCTGCCTGATGGCGGAGCCGGCGACCGTCGCCGCCTGCGTTTCGGCGATGCGCGCCGCCTGCGACGTGCCGGTCACGGTGAAGTCGCGCATCGGCATCGACGACCGCGACAGCTACGAGCTGCTGGCCGAGTTCATCGGCACCATCGCCGCCGCCGGCTGCGACACCTTCACGGTGCATGCCCGCAAGGCCTGGCTGAGCGGGCTGAGCCCGAAGGAGAATCGCGAGATCCCACCGCTGCGCTACGATGTGGTGCACCGGCTGAAGCGGGATTTCCCGCACCTCACCATCGCGATCAACGGCGGCATCACCTCGCTCGACGCCGCCGAGGCGCAGCTGGCGCTGGTCGACGGCGTGATGATCGGCCGCGAGGCCTACCAGAACCCCTGGATGCTGGCCGAGGCCGACCGCCGGATCTTCGGCGACAGCGACGCGCCGGTCCGCAGCCGCCAGGAGATCGTCGAGGCGTTCCTGCCCTATGTCGAGGCGATGCGCTCGCAGGGCGCGCCGCTGGGCGCCATGACCCGCCACCTGCTGGGCCTGTACCAGGCGGTGCCGGGCGCCCGCGCCTTCCGCCGCCACATCGCCGAAAACGCCCATCGCGCCGGGGCCGGGCCGGAGGTGCTGCGCACCGCCGTCGACCTGGTCGAGAGCGCGATCGAACAGCGCCGCGCGGCCTGACGAAAAGACAGTCGGGCCGCCGCATTGCGGCCTTGACAGCCGGGACGCCGCCCCGTACTTAAGCGGCCCCGACGACGCGGGGGCGCGTAGCTCAGCGGGAGAGCACTCCCTTCACACGGGAGGGGTCACAGGTTCAATCCCTGTCGCGCCCACCATTCCTTCCCCGATCGTCGATCCCATCCCTGCCGGCAGGCCGCCCAGCGGCGCTTCAGCCCAGCGCAGCCTTCAGGAAGGCCAGCGCCGCCTGCCAGTTCGCTTCCGCGCCGCCGGGATTGCGCGCTGCGATCAGCGTCGACGAGCCGTGGACGCCGCCCTGGCTCGGCACATACTGCACCTTCACCTGCGCCGGCGATGCCGCCAGGATGGCGCGGGCCGCGGCGATCTCTCCCGCATCCTGGGCCGAGGTCACGAAGACCGGCGCGCGCAGCTGCGCCGACGCCCGGCGGACCGCGTCCGACGGGTTCAGGTATTCGCCCGGCGAGAAGGCGAGCACGGCCCGCACCGCCCCGGGATGCTCCGCCGCGACCAGGAAGACCAGCGCCGCCGAATAGCTGCTGCCCCACAGGACCAGAGGCTGGTGCTGCGCCTCGCCCCAGCGCAGGGCACCCTCCAGATCCTGCTTCGCGGCGAGGTAGCCGGGGTCGCGGCCCAGGCCGGCGGCGGTCTCGTTGACCCCGAACAGGGATCCGCCGGACCGCTGGTCGACCGCGAGCGCGCTGTATCCCGCCGCCGCCAGCCGCGGCGCGATCGTCGCATACTCGTCCTTGCTCGATCCCGCCTGATGGAACAGCAGGATCAGCGCCTTGGGGGTCGCGGCGGGATAGTAGCGGGCGTGGACCGTCACGCCGTCGCTGGCCTGGAAGGTCAACGGCGTGGCCTCCGGCGGCGGCGCTGCCCCCGCAGGCTGGAGACCGGCGGTTGCCAGCAGGGCGGCGGCGAGGAGGGTTGAGAGGATGCGCATCATCCCGGCTGTTCGCCGACCACGCCCAGGATGTTTCACGGCCGGCCCCTGGATATCGCCGCAATCGCGCCCCAGTTTCTCTGCAGTTTGACGAACGCCACCGCAACGATCATCGAGGCAGCATGCCCCGCGCGTTTCCGACCCTCGCCGCCGCCGCGTCCCTCGCTTTGACCGCCACGGCGCCGGCCCTGGCGGCCGACGCCCAGGCCCGCATGACCTATGACGTCTATGTCGGCGGCCTGCGCATGCTCGAGGTGGAATCGGGCCTGGCCCTCGGCGCCGACCGCTACGACGTCGACCTGTCGGCCCATGTCGTCGGCATCGCCGCCGCCTTCAGCGACTGGCGCTCGAACGTGCGGTCGAGCGGGGCGGTGGACGGGCCGCGGGTGCAGCCGGCCCGCAACGTGGTGCAGCGCATCAACGGCGACAGCGACAAGACCACCACCATCACCTTCCTCGGCGGCGGCAAGATGGATGTCGAGATCGTGCCGAGCACCAAGCCCAAGCGCGAGCAGGCCATCCCGCCGCAGCAGCTGGTCCACGCCCTGGACCCGATGAGCGGCGTGGTCTCGATCCTGCAGGCCATGCATGTCGGCGCCGCCGCCTGCACCGGCCAGGTCCCGGTGTTCGACGGCCGCCGGCTGTACCGCGCCGATCTGGCCGATGGCGGCACGGTGATGCTGGATAAGGCGGAGCAGGGGATGTATGGCGGCCAGGCCCAGCGCTGCACCATCTCGCTGACCCCGATGGTCGGCGACTTCAACTTCGGCGACGAGCGGCGCAACGCCAAACCGACCGAATACCTGCAGCGCACCTCGCGGGCGCCGGACCAGCGGGTGATCACGACCTGGCTGGCATCGCCCGGCGGCAACCTGCCGGCGGTGCCGGTGCGGATCGAGAGCGAATCCCCCTGGGGTCGCGTCATTGTGCATCTGCGGGCGGTTGCGGCCGGCGCCTCCTGATCCCCTGGCCGATGGGTGCCGTCGCAGGGCGTAACCCGGCGAAACAATAATTGAATTCCGGTTTGCCGATCACCGTGGCAGACCACTATGCGCGATCCCGTGACGCTGGAGCCCGAGCCAAGTGAGTGCTGTCGCCTGCCTGATCCTCGCCGCCGGCAAGGGCACCCGGATGAAGTCCGACCGGCCCAAGGTGATGCATGAGATCGCCGGCCGGTCGATGCTGGGCCATGTCGTCGCCGCCGCCCAGGCGCTGTCGCCGGAGCGGATCGTGGTCGTGGTCGGCCCGGGCATGGATGCGGTGGCCAGGAGCGTCGCCCCGGTCCCCACCGTGATCCAGCCCGCCCAGAAGGGCACCGGCGACGCGGTGCGGGCCGCGCTGCCGGCGATCGCGGGTTTCGAGGGCGACGTCATCGTCCTGTTCGGCGACACCCCGCTGCTGTCCCCGGCGACGCTGGAGCGGCTGATCGAGGCCCGCCGCGCCGCCGCCGACCCGGCGGTCGTGGTGTTGGGCATGCGCCCCGCGGACCCGGCCCAGTACGGCCGGCTGGTGCTGTCCGGCCAGGGCGGGCTGGACCGCATCGTCGAATTCTCCGAGGCCGATGAGGTCGAGCGCGGCATCGGCCTGTGCAATGCCGGCATCATGACCTTCGACGGCCGCCGGCTGCCGGAGCTGATCGCGGCGCTGCGCGACGGCAACGCCAAGGGCGAGTTCTTCCTGACCGACACGGTGGCCGCCGCCCGCGCCCGCGGCTGGGCCTGCAGCGTGGTCGAGGGCGATCCCGACGAGGTGCTGGGCATCAATTCGCGGGTCGAGCTGGCCGACGCCGAGGCCATCCTGCAGGACCGGCTGCGCCGCCGCGCCATGATCGAGGGCGCCACCCTGGTCGACCCCAAGACGGTGTGGTTCTCGTCCGACACCAGGATCGGGCGCGACGTGGTGATCGGGCCGTCGACCTTCTTCGGCCCCGGCGTCACGGTCGAGGACAGGGTCGAGATCCTGGGCTTCAGCCATATCGAAGGGGCGACGATCCGCACCGGCGCCCGCATCGGGCCCTTCGCCCGGCTGCGGCCGACCACCACGGTGGGCGAGGGGGCGCATGTCGGCAATTTCGTCGAGCTGAAGGCCGCCGACCTCGCGGCCGGCGCCAAGGCCAACCACCTGACCTATCTCGGCGACGTCTCGGTCGGCGCCAAAACCAACATCGGCGCCGGGACCATCGTCTCGAACTACGACGGCTACAACAAGTTCCGCACCAGCATCGGGGCCGAGGTTTTCATCGGCTCGGACACCGTGCTGGTGGCGCCGCTGACGGTCGGCGACGGGGCGAATATCGCCGCCGGCAGCGTCATCACCCGCGACGTGGCGCCGGATTCGCTGGCGATCGGCCGCGCCCGGCAGGAGGACAAGCCCGGCTGGGCCCCCGCCTATCGTGAGAGGAAACGGGCCGAAAAGGCCAAACGTGAGCGGGAGAAGAGCTGAATGTGCGGCATTGTCGGCATCGTCGGGACCAAGCCGGTCGCCGGCCGCCTGGTCGAGGCGCTGAAGCGCCTGGAGTATCGCGGCTATGATTCCGCCGGCATCGCGACCCTGGTGGGCGGGCGGATCGAGCGCCGCCGGGCCGAGGGCAAGCTGGCCAACCTGGAGCGGCGGCTGGGCGAGGCCCCGATCGACGGCACCATCGGCATCGGCCACACCCGCTGGGCCACCCATGGCCGGCCGAACGAGACCAACGCCCATCCGCATGCCACCGACCGCGTCGC